>CAMWPF010000065.1 GCA_947176045.1 uncultured Treponema sp.
CCTTTTTGTTATCCATTTCTTCTAATTTGTGGACAAGATAGTCCACAATGTTTTCAGCGGAATGCCCGATATGCTCCCAGCAGTGCGAGCGTATTTTTTCCCGCCCGTTTTGCAAATCTGCGCTTTCAATGGCGGCGTTTATTGTGCCGCGTATTGAGCCGACGTCCGCTTCCTTCAGTTCAATTCCGATTTCAGGAAGCACCTTGAAAAACCATCTTTCTTCCGTAAGCCAGTCCGCGTCATACGGAAGCGTGTCGAAAACCTGAGATGCGTAGATGAGCGGCTTGTTGAACACACAGGCGAAATCAAGGATGATTCCCGAAAAATCAGTGATGAGAATGTCTGCGGAATTGAGCGCGTCGAAATTGTCGTTGTCAAAATTCCATTCTACAGTGGGAAACTGTTCGTGCGTGAATTGTTCTTGCAGCGGCCGCAATATATTCTGCTCGGAAACGACTGTCTGCGGATGCGGCCGGATAATCACATTGAATTCAGTCTGTATCAATGCCGAAATGATTTTTTCACCAAAGCGGCTCAAGATTCCGCTTTCGCCCCAGCTTGGCGCCAAGAGGACAGTTTTTCTGCCTGCGGCAGTTTCGCCTTTTTCTGCGGCGTCAAACCGCTTCTTCAAGTTGTCCAACGGAACGGAACCGACGGCAACCAGCTCCTTGCGCCTGATGTTCGGACGCAGCCGTTCCATTTCGCGTATGAAGTCAATCTGGTTTTTCCCGCTTGCCAGAACCGCATCGTAAAAATCCAATCCGAACATCCGGTATCCCGCAAGCTCGTCGGCCGTATGCGGAACGTGCACGTAGAAACCGACGTTTTTGCTGCGCTTCCATTGGTAGACATCAAGTCCCGGAGTTGTCGAAAGGACAATTTTTGCGCTCAGCATATTCAGACGTGCGAACGCTTTGTTTCCTCCGCCGATGAATTCCGTCCTGACACAGCGGTAGTCCTCCGACAGCGCCGGATCGTCCGGGCCTGACGTGTAGAAAACGCCCGGCACTTCGCGTCTTTCCAATTCGTCGCAGATCGGCTTGAATACATTCCAGTAACGCTTGTGGTCGGAATACAGTACCAATGGAATTGTACTCGTGTCCAGCTTTGCGCTCTTTCCGCCGGAGAAAATGAATTTCAGCTTCAGGGCAAGGGCACGGAGCGCAAAAACGCCTGCGGTCATAACTCCGATTGCAAGCGAGAAAAGCATGCTTCCTGTGCCGGGATCAATATAAAGGAACAATGGCTGCGCCGTCATTTTTCATCTCCATTTTCGTTCCGCTTTTCCCATTCGAGGAGCGGAATCCAGTTTTCCTCGTCAAAAATGTCAGTATGAACGTGGAACGCTTTCGCCTTGTCAAGCGTAAACTGAAATTTGTCCGCCATCTTTTCGGCGTTCCATTCCAAGTCTTTGATCGGATAGACCGTGATTCCATCCTGCTTTTCCTGTGAGAATGCGCTGTGCGTAAACGGATTTTTCTCATCCAGCCCAAGTCCTTGCGTTGCGAGGAACAGCGTGTCTGCGTTTGTCATAAAGGATTCGTCTGTGGAAAGCTCCCGGCGGCTTCCAAAATCCTTAAAAAGCAAGATTGGCATATAGGAAGCGGGGATTCTTGAATCTGCAAAATGTGAAAAATCATTCAATGCAATTGGATATCCATGATCCGAAACGATGACAATCCTCGTGTTGTCGTAGGCGTCATTCTCCCTCAGAAAATTAAGCCATTTTCCGACCTGCTTGAATGCGGCGACGAATACCTGATAATGAGTTGCAGTGCTGTCATCAGACGTTTCGTACGCTCCGTGAAAATAGAGGCTTCCGGTCGGCAGAAGAAAATCGTCGTCAAGAAAAGCAGGCTGATGTGTTGTCTCATTGTCAATGAAAACATACTGGCTTTTTTCCGCCGTACAGTCGGTCAGTTCAGGAAGATAATACAGGCACGAAATCATATGTATATATGCCTGGTCGGATCTATACGAAGCGATAAAATCTCCTTTGAACGTGTTCCGCAGGACGGGAAGCAAAACCTGCAAAACTGAAAAATTCTTGATCTCCTTTTTTACAGATTCAGAAAGGCTGGTGTTTTTTCCATAAAATTTTGTTTCACGACAAAACCGTTCTGAATACGTTCCGAGAATCTCTGCCGCGCGGATATTCTGCTTTCCCTCGAACGCGCTCAAGTCGCCCTTCCACGTATAGTTCGGGCACGGCGGGTCTGTAATTGTGCATTCATATCCGGCATCGGCGAAAAGCGTCGGAAGGACGAGGGATGCCTCGTTGTGCTTTGCACGCAAAAGCTCGCCGTTCCGTGCGTTCAAGTTTTCCGGCGTGTACTCGTAGCCCGCCATCATCGCAGGAGAGGCTATGTCTGTATTCTGCCCGAAGCTCAGCGTGTTGGGATAATACACGAATCCGCGCAGCTGTTCTTTCAAATCCGGAACGTCCAAAAGCGCGTACGGAAGGAATGAGCCTATGGCGCGGTCAAGGAAAAGGACGACGACATTTTTTCCTGTCTTTGTAAGATGGTATACCGGCGTTATTTCATCAGACAGACTGCTTCCTTCGATTTCATTTTTCGCCTTGTTTTGGGCATACGCAGCATACGTTTTGTTTATGGAAGAGACATTTGCAAGACCTATCACCGTTTCTGCAACGCAAACCGCAAGGATGAATGCAGACGCAATGTGCAGCTTCTGAAGCCTGCTCAAAACGAAGAACAAGACGAGAACCAGAACGGCAAGCGTAGCGGAAACAATGTTCTGGACTGTATTCGCCGAAAGGACAGACCTGTCTACTTGAAACAGAACGTCCAGCGTTCCGTAATCCGCATTGAAGACAAACACGTCGGCAAGCGCCATCAGAAACGCCGCAAAGAAAACCGCGCTTTCCCATTTCTTCACTGTGCCGCCGAACATCAAGTAAACCGCAAGCGGCCAGATTACAAAGAAGCCCAAAAAAGCAAAAAGGCTTGACCAAATATATGGAAGCGGAGATTCCGCGCCTTCCTCCAAAAACGAAAATTCAATCGGGCTTGTGGAAACCGCGCTTGAGGGGAGATACAGGCCGCACAGGACGGCAAGCCCAAAAGCCGAGAGAATAAACAGAAGGAATTGTCTTTTTGAGGATTCAGGTACTGCCGCACTTTTTTCTTCCTGCGCTTTCGGCCTGCAAAACTGAATTCTTCCGCATACCGTCGCCGCCGCCTTTTTGACAAGGGCAAAAAGCACAACAAAAAGCGAGAACGCGGAAAAGGCGGCTGTCTTTATTGTGATTCCTTTTTTGTAAATGAAATATGCGGAAAACAGCAGGAGCATTCCGCCGATGATTCCGCGCAGAATGCCTGCCGGATGCTTCATTTTCAGCACGACGTTCTTTGCGAGGCTGAACAGATTGTTCAAAATCCAGTAGATGACAAGCCCGCTCGGCGAGCTGTAGAGCAGGACAAGAAAAACCGCCGCAAGAACGAAAATCTGAATCCGCTCGCGCGCCGTCGTGTCCTTTGCGTATATCGCGCCGGAAACGAGGTTTATCGCCGTCATCAAAAGAGGAAGGACATTTACTGAAAAATTTCCAATCTGAAACAGAGCGTCAGGCGCGCCCAAATCCTTGAAAATCCAGAATGGAATTCCTTTCAGCGCGGCGGAACGGCTTAAATAATGGTACGCCGCAATGAAGAACGGAATCTCGATCAGAATCGAAAGGGAGCTTCTGAGCGTATAGAGCGGATTGTAGTTGCATTCCCGGTAATACGTCTGCAAAATCATAAAACGCTCGTCGCCCTTGAACGCGCGCTTTATCCGCTGTATCCGCGGCTCCATCCCTTTTGCAATCCTGCGTTCTTTTGCCTGAAGGCTGTCGGCAATGTTGTAGAGCGGCAGCGCAAGAAAGTTGATGGCAAGGCTTACGCCGCAGACTGCGCCGATTACGCCGAATGAAGTGAATTTGATTGTGAAGAACGTAAAGACCCAGTCAACAATCAGTTCGATTGGGGCGACAATGAGGTTGTAAAAAATCATCGCTCACCCCGCGGCTTCTGTTCACGAGAAGAAGCTGAATTGCTGAATTGCTGAATTGCTGAATTGCTGAATTGCTGAATTGCTGAATTTTGCAGCATAACTACTTCCTTGTCAAGAGGTTTCATCATAATACTGCTTTTAGCTGAAAATGTATATATCCGCTTTTGTCTCGTTTTTTATAATAAGACAAACGTCAGACAAAAAAAGGCGCATCTGAAATCAGATGCGCCCGAAAGCTGTCCGCTTCCTACAGTTTTCTAGGAAACCCGGAACTCGCTTTCAAATACATACGCCCTTGTCTCCCTTGCAAGCGCCTTCCCGGCAAGGTGCTGCGTCCGTACCATGATCTTATACGTTCCTTCCGAAAGGTCTGCCGGAACGACGCAGCACAAAGACTTGGGGCTGTTGCGGCCGATCTTGTCCGCTTCCAGCCTGACCGTCTTCGACTCGTCTTCCGTGTTCACAAAATACAGCCCCACGTCCCCGTTGTCTCCTGCAACAGTAAGATTCATTCCCTTGATCTCAAGGAAGCCGCCGCGCGTCAGGACTTCCGAACCCTTGCTCTCAAGGTCAAGCACTTCCGTGATCGCCGGAAGGATTGAGTTCCCCTGGCGGATGACGGGAGTCACTTCCTTTATGACGGACTTCATCTTGTGGCTCGCGCTGCAGCCCAAAGAAACGGAATGGCGCTCAGGGCTGTAGGATTCGCCCGGCGAGGCGAATGTTCCTGAAAGGCTCAGGCTGCACCGTGCAACGCCGTCGTCAACCGTGCAGCCGGTAAGAAGCCGCGCAATCTTCGCGTTCCGAAAAAGCGCCGCCACTTCCAGAAGCTTCTCCTTTGCAAGCCCGGAGGAAAGCCCCGAGGCAATAATGTCGCACGCCAGATCCTCGTCGGTGCAGGTCCCTTGATTTATCAGCCTCGCAAAATAGGAAGCGCCCCTGCCCGAACTGAAATTGTTCTTATAAAGAGCAAACGGCACTTCATTGGATTTGTGCTCAATCTGAGCAGCATTCAAGGTATTAAGATTCATTGTATACCTCCTGTATAGTATGAATGCTTAAACGTCGGCATGAGCTTCCCGCAAATCCGTTTGCAGTCCGCCTCATACCTTTGTATAAAAGGCCCGATTTTGCTACCGGCCTTGTCCTCCGCTCCGAAACGGAAGCCGAATCAGGAGCTCCTGTCATCTTCCGTCTGTCCCTCTGCCCCTTTGTGCAAGGCGGGCAGCGCCTTTTTAAGCATCGCACCTCTGTGCCTCCTTGATAATTCGATTTTATCGAATTATCTTATACTGTCAGTATACGGGCTTTTTGCACAGGCTGTCAAGTCAAAAATCGAAAAAATCGAATTATATTCACTATTTTTCTAAAGAAACGCTTGAAACAAGCCGAAAATAAGTATACGATTCGAACAATGCGATTTTCTTGTTTGTTCGTACGGAGAGTCCATTCAGCGGAGGAACTATGCTTGTATCGTTTTCCTGCGGGAATTTCTTGTCGTATGATTCCGTCCAGACGCTCAGCCTGAAGGCGGCAAAAAAGCTCCGCACCAAAAAGGAGCACCTCTTCTGCTCAAAGACTGCCGGAAACGTCCTGAAATTCGCCGCGCTGTACGGCGCGAACAGCGCGGGAAAGTCGAATTTCTTCAAGGCGATGAACGTAGTGCGGAGCTTCATCCTCACCGGCCGCCTTGCCCCGAATTCCGCGGAGCTGCACTGTCGCATAAAAAGGCAGAACGGCAGGAAGCCGTCCTTTTTTGAAATCTGCTTCCTTATGGACGGAGTTCCGTACACATATGGAATGAACATCGACATGCAGCGCAAGATTGTCGTCTCCGAATGGCTGTTCTTTACGAACGGCGGGGAGCAGCAGCTGCTGTTCAAAAAGGAAGGCGCTGACTCCGGCATAGAATTCGGTCCGGAGCTTGCCGGCTGCAAAGAGCTTCAGCTCCTTGCGAATGTCTTTTCCGGCGGCGAAAGCCCGTTCCTGTACTGCGTGAACCACAACACAAAGTCGTTCTATGACAAGAATCCCGAGGCAAACATTCTGCGGACGGTCTTTGAATGGTTCGCCCTGCATTTTGAGGTCATCTACCCGGAGCAGCCGATAAGCGACACCGCCCTCCTCGGCGACTCCGCCTCGCTGAAGGAGTACGCGGACTTCCTGCATATGTTTGGAACAGGAATCGTCGGCATAGAGAAGGAAGAAGTGAGCGAGGACAAGGTGAAGTCAAGCATTTCTGCTGCCGACCGGGCGAACATGGAGTTTCGGATGAATGTAGTCCGGATGAACAACCTCTTGAGCAAAGAAAAGCGGGAATGGTCGGCGGTCATACGCAATAGAACGAATATTTTTACCATAAAAATGGACAGGAGCGGCAGCATCAGGTACTATGTGCTGAAATTCATCCATCAATATGGAGACGAGAAGGTCGCATACGAGATGCGCCGTGAAAGCGACGGCACGTACCGGCTGTTCCAGCTGCTTGACGTCCTTATGACGGCAAAAGACAAGGTGTTCGTCATCGACGAGATAAGCCGCTGCATGCACCCGCTTCTGACCATCAAATTCGTGGAGACGTTCCTGCGCCTTGCGGCGGAGCGCACCGTGCAGCTTGTCGTAACGACGCACGAAACGCGCCTTATGAAGCACGAGTTCCTGCGCCGCGACGAGGTGTGGCTGTGCGAGAACGACGAGGGCACCTCAAGGCTCTACAGCCTTGACGAAAAGCAGGTGCGCATAGACAAAGTTATGGACGAGAACTACATGGAAGGAACCTTCGGCGGAATCCCGAGGCTGGGATAAAAAAAGGAGGGGGCTTGATAATGCGTATTACACGTGTTATTGTAAAACCTATGAAGAAAGGCATGAAAAACATGCCGAAACAGCACAGGCGATACAGGTGCAGCCTATAATCTGATTTTTCTGAAGCTGCGGAAGATGGTAAAAACTGTTTCCAAAATCAACCGATTTGAATACTACATCTAAAATATCTTCAAGCTGATTTGACTTTTCCAGCCTTCCCAAACTCTTAAAAACATCAGATTCTTTTTTCAAGCATTCCGCAAATGCATCATTATCGCTATATTGAGGAAAACTGATATTCATAATTCTTACCCATCCTTCATAAAATAAAAGTATATTGATATATAGTATAGCAAAAGATATCTAACAAGTCAAATATGCTTCGCTTGTCATGATCTGAAAAATGATATATTTTTACGTAAAAACGAATTGCTAGGCAATAAAAAGGAAAAATAGTGCTAATTTTCTTCCAATTGTTCATATCCCCCTATTACAAGTTAATAAAAAACACTATAATAC
>CAMWPF010000066.1 GCA_947176045.1 uncultured Treponema sp.
TTTTTATCATATACAACCTCCCGATTTGGGCGCATTCCGTGCCGCTTGCCCGCGCGAGCGCGTGGATTCTGATTCCGCTGCTTGCAATCTTTGAACTGACGGATTATTTTGACGGGCATTATGCGCGCAAGAACGGGGAGGTCAGCGACTTCGGAAAGCTGTTCGATCCATTTGCGGACGTCATCTTGAACATAACGGTTTTTTTCTGCGCCCTGCATTCGTTTGCCGGCGCGGAATCCGGCTACCTGCCGACAGTCATTCTAATTCTCATCGTCTACCGTGAATTTTCGATTACGTTCCTCCGCATGATTGCCACAAAGGAAGGAATTGCGATTGCCGCGCGGAAAGGCGGAAAGCTGAAGACGGTTTTCTACATCGCGTCCGGATTCTTCTTCCTTGCGCTGGAATCCGCCCTGCGGCTCGGCGTTGATGCCGCTGCGGCAGTTCCTGCGCTGCGGACTGCCGCCGTCGTTCTGTTCGCGGCCTGCCTTGTGCTGAGCTACGTGTCGTTCATCGACTACGTGGTGCATTTTTCCTCCGTCATCAAAAAGAACGTGTGAAGGATGCGTGCGGACGGCGCGTTTTAAGGATGTGTGAATCAACTATGGAAGAAGCGGTGTGCCGCGTCCGCGCGGCGGTGCGGAATTCTGCGGCGGAAATGGTCGCCCTGCAACGGATTCTGACGGCAGTTCCGGCGCTGGCGCCGGAAAACGGCGGGCAGGGCGAGGCCGAAAAGTGCGCCGTTCTTGAAGGCTGGCTCCGAAAGAACGGCTTCTCCGACATCGAGCGGCACGATGCGCCTGATTCCCGAGTGGACTGCGGCGTCCGCCCGAACCTCGTCGTAACGGTTCCCGGCGCGTCCGGCGGCGGCGCGTTCTGGATTATGGCGCATCTCGACGTCGTTCCGCCCGGCGATATGTCGCTGTGGAGCGAAAGTCCGTGGACGGTCGTGGAAAAAGACGGCCGCCTGTACGGGCGCGGCGTGGAGGACAACCAGCAGGGATTGGTTTCCGCTGTGTTCGCCGCGCTCGCCCTCGCGCGGTGCGGCATCAAGCCGGCGCGCACGGTGAAGCTGCTGTTCATCGCGGATGAGGAAGTCGGAAGCACGTACGGAATCGGCTGGCTTCTGAAAAATCGGAGCCTTTTTTCAGCGGACGACTTGATTCTGATTCCCGACGGCGGCGACAGCCGGGGCGAGACGATTGAAATTGCGGAAAAGAACCTGCTGTGGCTGCGCGTCCATGTGCGCGGCAGGCAGAGCCACGGCTCCCGTCCCGATCAGGGGCGCAACGCCTGCCTTGCGGCGTCGGCGCTTTCGCTGAAGCTGCATGAAATGGAGGGCGTGTTCAGCCGCCGCGACGCGCTGTTCGAGCCGGACCGTTCCACGTTCGAGCCGACGATGCGCCTTGCGAATGTCGGCGGCATCAACATCATTCCCGGCGAGGACACGTTCTGCATGGACTGCCGCATCCTGCCGTGCTATACGTTGGAATCTGTTTTGGAAGAAGCCCGCCGCCGCTGCAAGGAAGTCGAGGCGCAGTACGGCGTCAGCGTTGATTTTGAGGCGCCGCAGGCGGTGCAGTCTCCGGCGACTTCCGCGGACGCGCCCGTCGTGCGGAAGCTTGCGTCGGCGCTGCTGAAGACGCGCGGCATCTCCGCGCGCACCATCGGAATCGGCGGCGGCACGGTCGGCGCGGAGCTCCGCAAGCACGGCCTTTCTGCCGCAGTCTGGAGCACGCTGGACGAGCGCGCCCATTCGCCTGATGAATACTGCGTCGTGGAGAACATGGTCGCCGACGCGGAAACCATCGCGGTCATGATGATGGAAGAATAGCCGTGCAGGCAGTTCACACGATTGCGCCGGTCTGGAACGCGGATTCCAACGTTTTGATTTTGGGGACGATGCCGTCTCCGGCGTCCCGCGCCGCGGGATTCTTTTATATGCATCCGCAGAACCGTTTTTGGAAGGTTATGGCTGAGATTTTCGGTACGCCGTTCCAGTTTCCGAACAATGCGCCGGAGCGTGATGCGGCGGTTGCGGAGCGCCGCGAATTCCTGCTCGCGCACCGCATCGCGCTATGGGACGTCCTCGCGGAATGCGAAATCCGCGGCGCGGAGGACGCGTCCATCCGCCGTCCTGTTCCCAACGATTTTTCCGAACTGCTTTCCGCTTCGCGGATCCGCCGCGTCTTCTGCACGGGGAAGACTGCCGCCGCATTGTATGAAAGGCACTGCGCCGCGCGCTGCGGCCTTCCGTGGGAGTGCCTTCCGTCAACCAGCCCCGCGAACCAAGGACGATGGCCGTTCCCTGCGCTTGTCGAGGCGTACCGCGCCGCGCTCCGTCCAAGCTGAGGCGGCTGCGCGCCGCTGCTATTTTGCGGGCGCCGGCTGGCGCGGTCGTCCTGCATTCGGTTCAGTCCATCATAAAAAACGCACGACGGTTTTGGAGCGATGCCCCGTCCGCCGTGCGCTTTGCTTTTTACCGTTGCGTCAGTTCCTGCCGCAGGGCGGAAACCGCGCTGGCGCGCGATGTTGACTGCAATGTTGCGTCAGTTCCTGCCGCAACATTGCTTATATTTCTTTCCGCTGCCGCAGGGGCAGGGGTCGTTCCTGCCGACTTTTGGCGTGGTGCGGCGCACGGTGACGGACTGTCCCTGTGCATGGCGCTGCATGGTTCCGGCTGCCGCGGCCCGGCGCGCGCTGTCCCCGCTCATGGCGGCTCCTGCCGATCGCTGCTGCGGAACGCCGTATGATGCCTGCGCCTCCGAATGCTGCGCGTTCATCTGCGTCTGCGCGCGCTGAGCGGCGATGCGGCGCTGTTCCGCCGCCTGCGGGCTGAGCTGGATGCGCACCTTGAAGACGCGCGACATGACGGACGTCCTGATGGAATCCAGCATTTCGTCGAACATATTGAAGCCGTCGATCTTGTATTCGGTGAGCGGATTTTTGGAGCCGTAGGAGCGCAGCGCCACTGCTTCCCGCAGGCTTTCCAGCGCCTCCAGCTGGTCGAGCCATTTCTTGTCGATGATCTGGATGTACTGGTAGCGGATGAACATATTCAGGTTGTCCTTGCCGACCAGCGTCTCCTTTTCCGTCAGGTCGTTCTGAAGGGCTGCGAGCAGCGCGCTTTCAGTGAGCTGTTCCATCGGCAGCTGCAGGCCGAACAGCGTCCGAATCTTGTCGTTCAATTCTGAGAGCGCGGCGTCGTGGCGGCTCTTTCCGCTGTTGCTGTAGGCGTAGAACAGGCTTTCCGCGGTGCCGCGCGCGTTGTTCATGACGCGTTCGGAAAGGTTCGAGTCGGCGAGGATTGTGTCGCGCTGCTGGTAGATGACGGTGCGCTGCTCGTTGAGGACGTCGTCGTAGTCCAGAAGGTGCTTGCGGATTTCAAAGTTGCGGTCCTCGACTTTCTGCTGCGCCTTCATGATGCCCTTGTTGAGCCAGGGATGGTCGATCGGCTCGCCGGGCTGCATTCCGATCCGCGTCATCAGGATCTTCATGCGGTCGCCGCCGAACAGGCGCATCAGGTCGTCGTCCATTGAAATGAAGAACTTGCTGCGCCCCGGATCGCCCTGCCGCCCGGAACGTCCGCGCAGCTGGTTGTCGATGCGGCGGCTTTCATGGCGCTCCGAGCCGATGACGTACAGGCCGCCGGCCTTTTTGACTTCCTCGCAGTCGGAGAGCCATTTTTCCTTTTCAAGCTTGAGCGCCTCCGCGTACTGCTCCGGCGTCGCGTCCGTTCCAGCGCGCTTTCGCGCGCGGAATTCCGGGTTTCCGCCGAGCTTGATGTCCGTACCGCGTCCCGCCATGTTCGTGGCGATGGTGACGGCGCCCTTCGCGCCCGCCTCCGCGATAATCATGGCTTCGCGCGCGTGGTTCTTCGCGTTGAGGACTTCATGGCGGATTCCCTTGCGCGTGAGCATGGCGCTCAGATGCTCCGACTTTTCGACGGAGACGGTGCCGACGAGGATCGGCTGCCCCTTCGCGTGCGCCTCCGCGATTTCCGTGCAGATGGCCTCCCACTTGTCCCCTTCGTTGAGGTAGACTTCGTCGTTTTCGTCGACGCGGGCGACCGGGCGGTTCGTCGGGATGGCGACGACGTCGAGCTTGTAGATCTTGTTGAATTCGACCGCCTCCGTCGCCGCCGTTCCTGTCATGCCGGAAAGCTTTTCGTACATTCGGAAGAAATTCTGGAACGTGATGGTCGCGAGCGTCCGGTTGCGCTGCGCGATCCGCAGGTGCTCCTTCGCCTCAATCGCCTGATGCAGGCCGTCGCCGTAGCGCCGTCCTTCGAGGATGCGCCCGGTGAATTCATCGACGATTTGAACCTGTCCGTCCTTGACGAGGTAGTCCACTTCGTTCTTGTAGAGGTGGTGCGCGCGGACCGCCTGCGTGAAGTAGTGGACGAACTCGAAATTCTCCTCGTCCACGACGGAGCCTTTGATGAGGTTGTGCTGGTGCAGGATGTCGTCGATGTGGTTGATGCCGGCGTCCGTGAACGAGACGCGGCGCGACTTTTCATCGAGCTTGAAGTCGCCCTTGATGTTCTTGCGTTGCTCCGGCTCCATTTCAACTTCGTCCGGGTAGTCGCCGGTCTTCGGATCCTTTTCGACTTCCACAAGCTCGCCGACGTACTTGTCGACTTCGTGGTACTTGTAGGTGTCGTCCTCGCCCTGCCCGCTGATGATGAGCGGCGTCCGCGCCTCGTCGATCAAAATCGAGTCGATTTCATCGACGATGCAGAAGCTGAATCCGCGCTGCACCTTGCGCTCCAAGTCGATCTGCATATTGTCGCGCAGGTAGTCGAAGCCGAATTCGTTGTTCGTTCCGTAGGTGATGTCGCAGGCGTAGGCGGCGCGCTTTGCCTCGTTGTCCATGTTCGCGAGGATTGTGCCGACCGTCTGCCCGAGGTAGGCGTAGACCGGGCGCATCCAGTTGGCGTCGCGCTCGGCGAGGTAGTCGTTGACCGTAACGATGTGGACGCCCTTTCCTGAAAGGCTGTTCAAGTAGGCGGCGGCGACGCACATGAGCGTCTTTCCTTCGCCGGTCTTCATTTCTGTAATCCGCCCTGAATGGAGGACGAGCGAGCCCATAATTTGGACGTCGTAGGCGCGCTCGCCGAGGACGCGGGCGGCGGCTTCGCGGGCAAGCGCGAACGCTTCCGGGAGGATGCCGTCCAGCGTTTCGCCGTCGGCAAGGCGCTTTTTCAGGCTGGCCGTCTGTTTCGGAAAATCTTCGGCGGAAAGCGCCTTCGCCCACTCCTCTTTTGCATTGACCGCGGCAAGCAGCGGCCTCAATTTTTTCACATCGCGTTCATTTTGGGAACCAAACAAAAAGGTCAAAACTTTGTCTAACATAATGGTTAAATATAAAACGTTTTTGGCATCAAGTAAAGCGTCCGCGGCGGGTTTGCGCCATGGAATCATGTCCGCGGCGCGCCTGCGCCGGAGGCGGCCGGATGCCGCGCTTCCGCACCGAATTGACAATCGCAGGCATTCCTTTTATTCTTTCTGCTATGAATCCAAATGCGATGCCTTGTGAGGGCGGGCGGCATGCTGGACGGCGCGCTCCGGGAGCCGCGCATTTCCGCCGCTGCGTTTCTGCCGCCGCCGTGTGCGCGCTGCTTTTTTCGGCCTGCGAACGGTCGGGAAAGGTCCGCTCCATTTCTGAAGACAACCTCTTTTCTATTGAATATGGCAATTTCGAGGAGCAGCTGAATTTGTTCGGCTCGCGGAATTTCGGCGGCGTGGGGACGGCGCTCGCCATGCGGGACGGCTTCTTCTACATTGTCAACGGCGAGGCGCAGAAAATCCTTTCATTCAATTCGTACGGCGACCTGCTTTCCGTGTATTATAACGAGGACGCCTATTCGGAGACGAACGCCGGACTTCCGAAAAAATCAAGCGCCGGAATCTGGCGGAGCGTCTCCTATCCGTTCCACTTCAACGGAAGGCTCGCCGTCGATTCCCGCAAGTTCCTGTATGTCGTCGCCTCTGTTCCCAAGGAGCGCAGCGAGCAGGATGAGGCGGACAACCTGCTGTACAGCCAGATGGTGCTGCGGTTTTCCAGCGACGGCTCCGTGATCGACTATATCGGGCAGCAGGGGCCTGCCGGAACGCCGTTTCCGTACATTCAGGGATTGTACGCCACGGAGAATGACGAGCTTGTCGTCGTCTGCTCCACAAACGACGGATTGTGCGCCTATTGGTTTGCGACGAACGGCTTCCTCCGCTACCAGATTCCTGTGACGGCCGGCGGCGTTCCGCGCATTTCGCCCGACGTTTCAGGAGCGTCCGATCAGGATTTGTTCATCAGCATTGACACAATGGTTCCTGACTGCTATGCCGAACGGATCTACGTGAAGGTTGACTACTATATGCCGTACATCGACGAGGAGTCGAAAGTCCAGTCCGGAGTCAGCTTCGTGGAGTCGGCGGTGTATCCGCTCGACATCGGCAGCGGCGTCTACGGCGAGCCGGTGGTTGTTCCGCCGTTCGAGGAGTCAATCACGGAGGATTTCAGCAAGCTGACATTCCGCCAGCCGTACGACTTTCTCGGCGTTACAAAGAACGGCTGGTTCTTCTTCATCATTACGACGGAGGACGGCTTTTATGTCGAGCTGATTCAGCCTGCCTCGCAGTACCTGCTCAAGCGGCATTTCGCCGTGAATCATGCCGCAACGTTTTATTATTCGCTTGCGCTTTCCCATGAAGGCATCATTTCCGCGCTGCTTGCCGGAAAGGACGACGTGAAGGCGGTCTGGTGGCGGACGGACAATTTGATTGCCTCCATTTTGAAGTCGTAGGCGCGCCGATGGATTTTGACGGAATCGAAGAAGGACGCCCGGACGACAGCGGCGGGCTTCACTTTTACTACAACCGCGAGGAACGGCTGGCGCGCGCGCCGGAAATCGTCCGGGAATACTATGCGGGGCGCGGCCCCCGTCCTGTCAGAGGATTTTTCCGAGTCCTTGTCGCGACGCGCGGAAACCGCTTCCTGCTGTTCGCTGTCGTCGTCTTTATGGCGGCGGTGTGGATGTTCACCTTTTTGTCGGGGAGGAACGCGGCGTCCATCGCCGGAACGTCTGCGGAGCTTTCCGCATTTTCGTACGAGGACTGCGTGTATGCCAGCGTCCGGCTAGCCGGAGGTTCCGCAGTTCCGGCGGCTGTTCCTGTTTCCGTGCAGTTCACGGCGATTGAAGCGTCCGGACAGCCGTGCGCTTCCGCCGAAGCGCTGGATTTCTACGAGGGCGGCGAGCTGTTTTTACGGACAAAAATTACGGACTAAGAAATAATGAAGGTTGTCGCGGTGGTCT
>CAMWPF010000067.1 GCA_947176045.1 uncultured Treponema sp.
ACGCCGGACCGTAGACCGGGCGGAGCGTCGCTTCATACGCCTTGTGGAAGAACTGTTCTCCTGCGAGCGACTTGATTTCCTCGTTGAGCCATTCCAGCAGCTCCGCGTTTCCCTTCTGGACGGCGGGCGCGATTGCGTCCAGACTTCCGAGCGATTCCACGCCGACTGCGTATCCCGGATTTTCCAGCGCCCATGCAAGCACTTCCGTGTTGTCCGTGGAAAGCGCGTCGCCGCGTCCGTCGAGCAGCGCGTTGAACGCCTCGCTGTACTGGTCGAATTTCAGCAGCTCCACGTCCGGGTAGTTGCTGATGAAATAGGTTTCGGCGGTGGTGCCCTTGCTGACAATCAGCGTCTTTCCGTCGAGCTGCTCCGGCGCAGTGATGAGCGCTAGCTCCGGCGAGACGATTCCCAGCGCGACCTTCATATACGGAAGCGCGAAATCGACTTTTTCCGCGCGCTCCGGCGTCTGCGTGAAGTTGGCGAGGACGATGTCAACCTTGCCGGTCGCAAGGTATTCCACGCGGCTCGCCGCTTCGACAGGAACATATTCCGCTTCGACGCCCAAATCTTCCGCAATCCGGTTGCCGAAGTAGACGTCGTACCCTTGGTACACGCCGTTTTCGTCCACATAGCCGAACGGCTTCTTGTCGCTGAAAACTGCAATGACCACCTTGCCGCTGTCCTTGATTTCCTGCACGGAGCGGGCGGTTGTCTTTCCGCCCTTCGCGCATCCTGCCGCCAGCGCCGCTGAAAGCGCGGCCGCCGCGAAAATGCCAAACAGAGAATGCTTCTTCATACAATGCCTCCTTACTGTGAAAAAGCGGGCGGCACCGGAGCGCGCCCCGATGCCCGCCGTTGAATGTGACTGCAATTGTTTTACCGTACAAAACCCATTAAGTCAATGGGAATTGGGAAGATGCCGGCGCGGCGGCTTCCTCCGTTTTCCGCTGGTGAAAAACCGGCAGAACCGCTATACTGGATTCATGGCTTTGATTGACGCGCCGGATGCGGCTGCTTTTGATTATGGAATTCTTGTCGAAGGAACGGATGTGTTTGTTACTGAGTCGGGCGGCATCCCTTCAGGAAGGGAGCTGGCGCGCATCGTGGAGGCCGCCGGAACGCGGCGCATCGCGGATTTTTTCGCCGATCCGGAATTCCGCTTTGCGGCTGCGGAAGCCGCCGCAGGGCCGGCCGGACTGCCGTTCGTTTTGCCGCGCGGCTGCGCCCTGCACAAAATTCCCATCCGGGAATTCTTCAGCATCCGGACGGCGCAGGAGGGCGCGGTTGCGGCGCGCGCGAAAATCCTCCTCAACTGGCGCACCTCCGTCCGCTTCTGCGCGGCGTGCGGGGATCGCCTGATTGCCGACGCATCGTTCACTGCACGGCGCTGTCCGCGCTGCGGGCGCGTTCATTTTCCGCGCATCGAGCCGTGCGTCATCGTCCTTGTCAGCCGCGGCGACGAAGTCCTTCTGGCGCGCCACGCCCAGCGCAATCAGGACATCTTCACCTGCCTTGCCGGCTTCATCGAGGCGGGTGAGAGCGCCGAGGACGCCGTCGTCCGGGAAGTCCGTGAGGAGGTCGGCATTTCAATACGGAACCTCCGCTACTGCGGAAGCCAGGGCTGGCCGTATCCCGACCAGCTCATGCTCGCGTTCCGCGCCGAGTATGCCGGAGGGGAAATCGCGCTCCAAAAGGAGGAGATTGCGGAGGCGGGATGGTTCCGGCGCGCCAGCCTTCCGCCGACCGCGCGTCCCGGCTCCGTCGCCTACCGGCTCATTCACGGCGACTTCCAGTAGCCGCCGTCCGGCATTCCTGCATCCGGCAGGATTCAGAACGACACGATGTCCGCGTCCTCCTCGCCGACAACCGCGAACCAGCGGGAGCCGCCGTCAATCCAGTATTTCTGAAAGACGCGCGCGATGTCGTCCGCGGTTGCTTCCCGGGCGCGCTCGCAAAGGGCGTCGGCGGAAAGCGCGTCTCCGAATTGCAGGAGGCTCGTGCAGATCCGCAGCGCGACGCCGGATGTTGATGCCTGCGACGCATACTTTCGGTTGATGTATGAATTGATGTAGCCCGGAAGCCGGTCGGAAATCGGCTCCAGTTCGAATCCTGCGCCGGAATCGGAACCTTCCGCCAGTTCCTCCGGATTTCCGCCGTGAATCTCGCGGACGCGCCCGCGGATGGTGCTGCCGGACGCCATGATGCCGCGCGCTTCCTCCATGTATGCGGCAAAATCCGTGAGGTTCGAGATGCGGTTCAGATATTCTATGCCGAACGGCGCGGCGGAGCTGAACACCATCGACCCAGGCGTGTAGCAGGCGCCGTATTTTTCGCGGACGACCGCGAACAGGATGTCGCTGAAGATGTCCGCGGCGATGCACGCCGGAACGTAGTCGTCGTCAAAGACCGGCGGGGACGCGAACGCCCGCATCGCATATCCCGTTCCGTCGGCGGCAGGACTGGTGCGGACGAGCGGAGCTCCCGACGGACGGACTTCCGGGATTGCGCCGGAGGGAAGCGGTATGGTGCCGTTCGGAATCGTTCCGAGCGCCGCCTCCAGCGTTTCCAGCAGCGCGGGGACGTCCAGCCGGCCTGCCGCGACGACGGAAATCCGGCGGGCGTCCAGAATTTCGGCATGGAGCCGCCGCATCGCATCAACTGTAATCTGCCCGATGGAATCCGGCGTCACAGAGACAGCTGCGGCGTACGGATGCCCTTCGTATATCGACTGTTCCGCGCAGTACAGCAGTAGGGAGTCAGGATCGTTCTGCATCTGCTGGATGTCCTGTTCGTATTTCTTCATCAGCAGTTCGTACTCGCTTTTTCCGAACGCGGGATGCAGGAAGCCGTCAAGCAGGCGTTCCAGCGTTCCGTCGAAGTAGCTGGCGATGCACGCCGTTCCGATCACTGAGCCGGCGCGGCTTGAGGACGACGAGATGCCGCCCTGCGTGCGGTAGGTGTACGACTGAAGCTCCGGATAGCTGAACCGTTCCGAACCCATCGTCATCATGGTGAACAGCGCGTCCTCCAAGCCGGATGTCTCCGGCGAAAGGCAGCGCACGCCGCCGCTTACGACGATGTGCGTGTCGGCGACGGCCGTATCCAGTCCTGTCCGGACGTATACAGGGATTCCGTTTGAAAGCCGGTACAGCGCGAGTTCCGGCGAAATCCATTCATCCGGCTCAGGAAGCCGCTCCTCGCCAGACGATGGAGCAGGCTGCTCTGGCGAGCGCTTCCACCAGAATGCGTCCTCCTTGGTGATTTCGGAAAATCCGGCGGCTTCAAACGCGGCGCGCGACGATTCGTAGACGGCAGGATTGACGAGGACGGTGACAAGCGGCTGCGGCGCGTCCGGGCGCGCCGCCTTTTTGCGCGGAAGCGGCAGTTCCGGCGCCGCAGCCTGCGTTCCGGCGACATAGCGGCGCACGAAGTCGGAAAGCTGCTCCGAAGAGACGTCCGCCATGTTTTCGAGGTACGTGCGGGAATAGTCGGCGTCCGCGCACACCCACCAGAAGCGCAGCTCGTTCAGCAGGCCTTGCGCCGTCTCGCCGGCATACGTCTTGTCGTCGGAAATCCGGCGGCAGACGGCTGCCATCGCCTCCTGCGATTCAGAGGACGCGATGGCGGACAGCAGGGAGGGAAGCTTTTCGGAAAAATACAGGGCGCGTTCGGGAAGATCCTGCGCCGGATTAAGGACAGCCGTCCCGAACGAAAGCACGCCGCACTGCCGCCGCGTCGCATATCCGCTCCAAATGTAGTCTGAGCCGGGCGGCAGCAGCAGGGGATCTTCTGCGAACGTCCGCTTGAACGTTCCGTCTGGATCGTTCAGGATGCCGACGAGCATGTCGGCGGCGTAGGTGTCGTTCCGCTCGTATTCGGCGTCCGGCCCGCGGTAGTCCACCCTGATGTGGGCGAGCTGCGGCGAAACCTGCGCGGACGGCATGACGCGCAGCTCCGGCCTTTTGAGCGGCGCGGCGGCATGGCGGAATCCGCCTCCGCTTTTGGAACGTTCCGCGCCGTCCTCCCACGAGCCGAACAGTTCGGAGACGAGGCGCCGCGCCTCCTCCGGGTCGATGTCGCCGCCGACGAACACCGCAGCATTGTCCGGCGTGTAGTATTTCCTTTGGATTTCCAGAAGCGCTTCCGCCGTCGCGCCCGCGACGGCTTCTACGGAGCCTGCCGGATCCATCTTCCACGGAGCGTCCGGGAACAGCAGGAGGTCGCGCGCCGAACTGAAGACCCGCCCCGGATCGGACTGGTTGCCTTGAATTTCAGCGATGACGACCTTCTTTTCGGCCTCCAGCTCGGCGGCGTCGAGCAGCGGAAAGCGGATGGCGCTGTTCCAGAAGGCGAGGCCCTTTTCCAGCTGGTCGGACGGAACGGTGAAATAGTAGTTCACGCACTCTAGGCCGGTCGAGCCGTTCCAGCTGGCGACGCCCATGTCGGAGAGCGCCCGCTGGACGGCGGCGGCATCCTCGTAGAGCGCGTTTCCCTTGAACATCATGTGTTCGTACAGGTGGAACAGCCCCGCCGTCTCAGGCTCCTGCGTGAACGCGCCGCATCTGACGGCGACTTCAATGTAGACGAGCGGAACCGAGTGGTTTTCCGCGATGAACAGCGAAAGGCCGTTCGGAAGCGTGTGCTGCCGCATTGGATCCTTCGCGGAAGCCGCTGCGGCTGCAAGAAGGCAAAGAAGGGCGGCGAGCGCCGTCCGGATTTTTTTCATGTGGTTCATAACGTTCATTATATCATAAAACACCGCGGCGCGGGCGCGTTACATGCTTGGAGCGGCCGCCGCGGCGCGGGCGGCCGGACCGGCGAGATTTCTGGTTCTTCAGATAGAATTCATCGGAAAGATATGGTATAGTCGAGGAATGGCAGAACTACTAGCACCTGCGGGTAACATTGAATCATTGGACGCGGCAATCGGCGAAGGGGCCGACGCGGTGTATCTGGGCTTGAAGAGCTTCAACGCCCG
This sequence comes from uncultured Treponema sp., assembly GCA_947176045.1. Classification (GTDB taxonomy): domain Bacteria; phylum Spirochaetota; class Spirochaetia; order Treponematales; family Treponemataceae; genus Treponema_D. The sequence continues at coordinate 4,979 of CAMWPF010000067.1, forward strand.
GCTCCGCACGGCCAACTTTGCATGGAACCAGTTCGAGGCGGCGGTCGGCGCCGTCCACCGGCTGGGCAAGAAGATCTACGTCGCCCTGAACACCGTCATCGAAGAGCGCGAGACGGAGCGCGTCTACCGCCTGCTTTCCTATTTGGACAAAATCCGCCCCGACGGGCTTATCGTGCAGGACTTGGGCATAATCAGGATGTGCCAGGAATTCTTCCCGGAACTGGAGCTGCACGCGTCCACGCAGATGAACGTCGAAAGCGCGGCGGCGGCGAACCTTCTGCTGCGCGACGGCGTGAAGCGCGTCGTCCTTGCGCGCGAGCTGGGGCTTGAGGAAATTCGGAGCGTCCGCGCAGGGACGAAGGCGGAATTGGAGCTGTTCGTCCACGGCGCGCTGTGCGTCAGCGAGTCGGGGCTGTGCCTGTTCTCCAGCTTCCTCGGCGGAAAGTCGGCGAACCGCGGAATGTGCACGCAGGCGTGCCGCCGCTACTTCACTGCGGAATGCGCGGAGGGAGCGAGGCAGGGCTACTATTTTTCGCCGTGCGATATGCAGCTCATCGACCGGATTCCCGAACTCATGGAAATCGGCGTTGACTCGTTTAAAATCGAAGGGCGCATGAAGAGCGCGGAATATGTGGGAAGCGTCGTCGCCGCCTACCGCTACGTCATTGACCACTGGCAGGAGGACCGCAAGGGCGCGATCGCCACCGGAAAGCGGCTTTTGTCGTCGGACTTCGCGCGCTCCAAGACGGAATATTGGTACGGCTTCAAGGACGTCAAGGACGGCGTTGAAGCCGCAGGGGAGAAGATCCTCAATCCGGATCAGTCCGGCGGCACCGGCATCTTCCTCGGAACGGTTGCCGCGACCAAGCAGGCTCCCGACGGGCTTAAGGAGGAGCTTGCGAAGAACGCCGCTCCCGACGCGCCGCCGCCCCGCGTCAAGCTGGCGCGGCTTTCCGGCGGCTCCTACGAGCCTGATCCCGGCGACTCCATCCGCCTCCATCGGAAGGACGACTCGCTGCGGGAAAGCCACAAAATCCGCAGCGTCGAAGTGGATGAGGACGGCGGCCGCTGGATTGATGTTCCGTCCAAATTCGGACAGGGCGACAGCGTGTACCTGCTGCAGATCAAGTCGCTTTCAAAGCGGCGCCAGCGCATCCTTCCGTCGGATCTGAACCGCTTCCGCCGCCAGCCCGGCGACGAGCGGCTTCCGACGCTCGACCTGACGCCTGTGAAGAACAAGGAGCTTTCCTACTTTCCCGAAGGCGTATACGTGCAGGTGTCGTCGGTTTCCGACATCTTCCTCGCGCAGGCGTTCAATCCCGTCCGCCTCATCGTGGAATTCAATTCGGAGACGAAGAGGGCGCTGCTTGAATCTTCAGTGACGCTTCCGTTCTCAAAGAAGATGGTCTTCATTTCGCTCGATCCGTACTGCCCAGCGGGGGCGGAGCAGGCCCTCTCCGAAGAGCTGGCGCGGCTTGTCGGCGGCGGATTCGTCCATTTTGTCGTGAACAATATCGCGCACCTCGAGATGCTCCGCGGGAAGGGCGTGCGTCTGACGGCGGGGCCGTACTTGTATACGTTCAACCGCTGGGCGGCGTCGTGGCTTGAAAATCAGGACGTCACTTCCTTCATCATGCCGTACGAGAATTCCAGAAGGAATCTGGAGGAATCGTTCGACGCGGACATCCGCCAGCGCGTCCTTGTGCCTGTCTTTGCGTATCCGGCGCTGTTCCGCATCCGCTTCAAGCTTCCGAAAAGCTACGACTTCACCTATTTTACGGACAAGGAAGGGGAGGGCTTCAAGCTGCTTTCCTCCGAAGACGGCTCCTGCGTCATGCCCGAGCTTCCGTTCTCCCTGCTTGACAAGGGCGACCTGCTCGCGCAGGCGGGCTTCCGCCGGATGCTCATTGATTTTTCCCGGACGAAGCTCACCAAGGCGCAGGTCAAGGCGGTGCAAGGCTCGCTGTTCAAGAAGCAGGCGCTGCCGGACGTGTCCCGGTTCAATTGGAAGGAAGGCTTCTATTCGCCGCAGCTCATGGAAGGGCGCAAGGCGGGGGCGCTCCATGCGCAGGAGTCGCATCCGGACTCGTCCCGCGCTCCGGCTTTTGGAAGGGGCGCGCATGGGCGCGCTTCTGCGGAAGCGGAGCCGGGCTCCAGACCGAAAGGAGCGGGCGGACGTCCGAAGGATGGCGGCAGGAGCGGAAGGAGCCGCGCAGGCGCAAAGCCGCGCCGCCGGAAATAGGGCGGCGCGCGTCCGTCCGCCGGAATTCCGTTCCGCCTAGGTGTTGCTCATCAGGCGCAGGATGTACAGCTGGACGTACATATAC
>CAMWPF010000068.1 GCA_947176045.1 uncultured Treponema sp.
AGATCGAGGCGTCGCCGTGCGGATGGTACTTCATGCACTGCCCGACGACGTTGGCGACCTTGTGGAACTTCCCGTCGTCCACTTCGATGAGCGTGTGCAGGATCCGCCGCTGGACCGGCTTCAAGCCGTCAACAAGCTCGGGAATCGCCCGGTCGCGGATGACATAGCTCGCATACTGAATGAAATTCTGATCAAAGAGGTTCTTTACATACGCCATAGTCCCACCCGGCATCCAAGAAGTCAAACGCCCGCGCCGGAACGCGGAAAGCAGCATACATTCTACCAGCAAGCCCGCGCCTTGTCAAAACGCGGCGGCGCTCCCCGCCTTTTTTTCACTTCCCCGCAATGGGGAAGTCCTGGCGGCGCAGGTCTTTCTGAGGAACCTGCTCATAGCCCCATTTTTCGTAGCTGCGTTCGGGAACTTCACGCTCGACAAAGGCGCTCAACTCGTTCAACGTTACATATCCGTCGCCATCGGAATCAGCCGCGCCTGCAATGCCTTCCAGAAACACATACGTAAACACGCCGTGGCCGTTGTAGCCCTCCATTGCCGCCTGCGTGTCGGAGGAAGCGGCAAGCGTCGCGTGTCCGGTCGCGCGGGTCAGGCGGTCAATCGCCGTTTTTTCGGAAAGCCCCCGCTGCCCGATGTCCGAAACAAACGCGCCGGAATTGCAGGTGTCCAGCATGACGAGCGTCTTTCCTGCCTTGATTTTGGAAAGATTTGTCAGCAGATCATTTTTGGAAATGCCACCGGCAGGGATGCTGTCTTTGGACGTGTAGCGGAAGTCGGACGGAAGATAGTAGTAGTCGCCGTCATCATACGTCGTGCCGTGGCCGGAGACAAAGAACACGAACACATCGTCCGCACGGATTTGTTCCGACAGGCGCGAGAATTCTGCCGCAAGGTTTTCCTTTGTCACGTCTCCGTCGTTCAACTGGAACACATGGACGCTGCGGTACAATCCTGACTGCTGCTTTTGAAATCCTTCCGCCACCGCCTGAGCGTCGGGAACGGCAAAGTTGAGCCACAGCGACTTGTCGCGGTAGCGGTTCACGGCGGCAGTCAGCACGTACAAATCAGGCTTTTCCGTAGCTCCGCGCCACACGACCTCCGCCGAGGAACGCACGCTTTCAACAAGCCCCGCCCCGTTGAGTGCGAACGCTTCGAGCGTGTTGCTTCCGTTCTGAAGCGTAACAGTATGGCGGAACTCAACCGTTTCGCCGTCCGCCGATGCAACGCCGTCCGAAAGCCGGATTGCCTTTCCGTTCAAGAGCAGGTTCACCGCCCCGATGCCGCCGCCCGTGTTCCGCACACAAACGCCGAACGTCATGTCGCGCCCGGAAGATTCTGCGGGAATGCCGGACAGCGATACAGCCGGCGCACGCCCGCTGCGTACAAGAGATGCAAGCTGCACTGCGGACGCATACGAAGAAATGTCCTCCCCACGGATTTTTGCCGCCACCAAGTCCGGGCGGTAATAGGTGTCATACACCTGATCAATGCCGATAATGTCCATGCCGTCCACGATATAGACGAGGTTTTTCGTCGCCCACTCGCTACCGCAGAAAAAGCCTTCGGGAGTGTACGTGAGCCATTCGCCGTCCTTACCGTTAATTGTGGTGGAAAGCAACGCACCGGACTGCACATCCCAGATTTTGATGGTGCCATCACGGCCACCGCTGGCGATGTGCTTCCCGTCGGGAGACCATGATACAGAATATACACAACTGGAATGCCCGAAGAGTGTATGAAAATTCTTATCGTTTGCTACATCCCAGATTCTGATGGTGCTATCCCAGCTTCCGCTGGCAATATACTTACCATTGAACACCCATGATATGCATTCCACTGCGCCAGAATGTCCCGAAAGCGTATACACCTCCCTGCCGCTTACTGCATCCCAGATTTTTACTGTCGCGTCAGTGCTTCCGCTAGCGATATGCTTCCCGTCGGATGACCATGACACGGAATTCACATGGCTAGAATGCCCTGAAAGCGTGCACACCTCCCTGCCGCCTACTGCATCCCAAATTTTGATAATGCCGTCCTTGCTTCCGCTAGCGATGTGCTTCCCGTCGGATGACCATGACACGGAATTCACATCGTAAGAATGTCTCGAAAGAGTGCGCACCTCACTGCCGTTTGCTATGTCCCAGATTTTTACTGTCGCGTCAGTGCTTCCGCTAGCGATATGCTTCCCGTCGGATGACCATGACACGGAATTCACATGGCTAGAATGCCCTGAAAGCGTGCACACCTCCCTGCCGCCTACTGCATCCCAAATTTTGATAATGCCGTCCTTGCTTCCGCTAGCGATGTGCTTCCCGTCGGATGACCATGACACGGAATTCACATCGTAAGAATGTCCCGAGAGAGCGCCCACCTTCCTGCCGTCCGATGTATCCCAAATTTTTACGATGGTATCGGTGCTTCCGCTTGCTATGTGCCTACCATCAGGCGACCATGCCACAGAATTCACATGGCTAGAATGCCCTGAAAGCGTGCACACCTCCCTGCCGCTTGCTATGTCCCAGATTTTTACGGTTTTGTCATTGCTTCCGCTGACGATATATTTGCCGTCGGGCGACCATGATACGGAATTCACACGGTGGGAATGCTCCGAGCGTGTATACACCCCCTTGCCACTTGCTATATCCCAGATTTTGATAGTGGCATCCCAATTTCCGCTGGCGATATACTTGCCGTTAGGCGACCATGACACGGAATTCACACCGTTGGAATGCTCTGAGAGTGTACTCACCTCCCTGCCCTTTGATGCATCCCAGATGATGATAGCGTCCCAGATTCCGCTTGCGATGTGCTTGCCATCGGACGACCATGATACAGAAGTCACACTGATGGAATGTCCCGAGAGCGTATGCACCTCCCTGTTGCTTGCTATATCCCAAATTTTCACAGTTTTGTCTGTACATCCGCTTGCGATATACTTCCCGTCAAGTGACCATGACACGGAATTTACCCAATCGGAATGTCCTAGCTGAAACCGAATCTCTGGGTCGGGTCGTTCCAAAACAGAAGCGGCACCGACTTTCTCCGCGACAATGCCGCGGGCATTATTCTGCGCAGGGCACGGTGCAACAGCACAAAACAGAACACAGATACATGCAACCCGGACAAAAAACATTTTGAAAACAAGGGGTTTTCTCATAATCGATTTCCTTTTTGCACTCGGCATACAGCGGCACTACTCCCTGATGATAGGATAAGACGATTCTTCGTCTGCAAAAAAATACATTAACTTAGGCTCGTCTTTCATATCATGATTGTTTTCCGTGTCATAATAGTTTTTTATATCATAATAATCGTAGGAAGCACTCTTTCGGGCATTGACAATTTGATTCAATGTCTGTTTCAGCTTCTGCTGGAATTTCTGTCTGATTTCTTGATTGGCATCGCTTTTTTCTCCGTAACTTGAAATTTTGAGCAGTTCCTGCATCATGGTTTCCGAATCGTATGTGTTTCCAGTCAGATGAGGATTTGCTTTGGCTTTGGAGAAATTCCACAGAATAACGGCACACAGTTCCCGTGCGAAAAGTCCTGCACACTTTGCCACATCTTGCAGAATGCCTATCTCAGTTTCGCCAATCTTATTGCTTTTGTCAAAGCGCACGGCATACTCAAAGTCGGAAATATCTTTGACTGCCCGGAGTGCAGGACGTAAGTCTTCTTCTTTTGCTTTTGCCGCCTCTTCTTCCAAAACATGACGTGCAGAATTTAAAGGAAACATTGTGCATTGGTAAGATTCATACGGGTGTTCGGATTTGAATTTTCCCTCCACTTCGTCGTGAAACTTTTTTATAGAGGAACCGATGACACCTTCCTCAAGGAAACGGATGAAGTCACGGTATTGAAGAAATCCGATTTTCCTGCTGTCAAGATTTTTGTACCGCTTGAGCGAGCGGTATGCCCATCCGACGCTCCACACAGGATATTCTTCGTGCAGTTGAAACGCGACCATTCGGGAAAGATGTGCATCCGTGCGGTACAGTTCATTTTTTGTGTCTTTAATACGTTCATCAAAACAGTAGTCCACTTTTTTCTTTACTTCTGCCTCGGCGTATTCTTTAACGCCTTCCTCAACTTCTTTTTTCAGAAGCACTTTTGGAATGATGAGCGTTCCTGTTATAAAAATAGCGTAACCTGTCAGCAGAAGCGAAAAATCAATTCGTCCGGCAGCATCTCCGTATTTCAGTTCTGCGGATTCAGTCTGTTCTGCATTGGTTTTATTTTCCAACTCTTGTGAACCGGTTTTTCCATTTTGTTCTGCGTTCGACTGCTCTACCGTCCGCTCCGGCGGTTCAGAACCAGTCAGATTCGCATCGGTCTGATTTTCCGATACCTTTTGTATCTGTTCTGTCTTTTGCTGTTGCTGATTCAGCGAACTGGAATTTTCATGCAGGCTGGCGACTGTTTGTGCTATTACCGGAATAGTGCTGACTGCCAACATCGTAAGAATAAGTACGGTTGCCAATATGTAACACACATTTACAGTGGCATAAAATCCGCTTTTTCTGCCTGTGAAGGAATTGTTTACTTTCTGCTGTTCTGAGACGTTTTTGACAGGCGGTTTTGCATCCGCATTTTTTCCGGCATCCGCACCGCTATGCCTTGATTGTGAGCCATTATCCTTCTGCACTTCTTTTTTATAATGATTGTACTTATTGCATCGAAAATGCACAACCGCCCATTTGCCATTGCCTTTGAAACGCTGATCGGCAGGTGCACCGTGACTATCACTGCTTTTTGCCATTTGATAGGCGGCTTCCGATACGCCGACAAGCACGTCCGACTTGAGGACGCGCGGTGCAAAAATCGGTGCATTTCCGAAAACGCCTTTCGTACGCTTGGAAAACGAATCCGTATACGTCCAGTCTCTGTCCTCCACGAGCCGCCGGTAATTCAAGTCGCCTTTGACGATAATCAAATCGCTTTTGTAAAGTTGTTTGCGCATATCGCTGTCCGGCATATTCTTGAAGTAGTATGGTGATGCCCAGAACTCATCATCTTCAATTTCGATTTTTCCTTTATGGATATAGCTGTTGCACTGTATAGCGCACTCGGCTCCACCGTATTTTGTGACAGCGTTCATCATAAAGCCGAAATCTTCCTTCGTTGCGTCCGAGACAAAAAACGGATACGGCTTGAGATGGAAGACAACTTTGTCAACGATGTTGTTGTACAGAAAATAGCAGGCAAGGTACAAGTCGGAGAACAGCTCCTTGCCGGCGTTGTCGCAAATGATGTCGAACCGCTTGAATTTTTTGCTGGCTTTAAGATATTGAAACAGAACTTCCGTGTCGTCGTACAGAAGATTGATGTCTTCCGCTCCGTAGTCAAAGCGTTCTTTTGAATTCAGCTGGCTTAGATCGCTCGTATTTGCGGCCAGGCAATATCGGATGCACAGGCGGAATGTATTGAGGGTGAAGCCGTTCTGTTTTCCTGGAGAAAAAAACTCGCTCAGTTTTTTGATGAATGCCTCTCGGCTGCTTTCCAAACTCTCTTTTTTTTCTGTGGCGAAAAAATCATAGCGGTTTGAAAAGTATTTTTTCTGGGCAAGCAAAGCATGATAAAACAGGACTTCCGATTCAATGAACGGGGCACGCTCGAAAAAATCTTTAAGTGTACTTTCTTCTGACAGCTCTATTTTTGAATGACCATCAGACGAATTCAAAATCTTCTTGTTTACGATGCCTATGAAATAATCAAGTCCACGTTTATCAAGCAACAAGTATAAAGTAGAACTATCTGGCGTTTTAGTATCAGTTGTTTTTTTAGCACATTGCTCGTTTTCAATTTTTAGCACATCTTTAATTGTTTTTTCCAAGAAGTCCTTTTCGTAATCACCCGAGCAATGCTCGCTGAAAATTTTGCGGAACCGCGTTCTTGCCGTAAAGTGTGCGAACGATTCTTTTCCGAGATCTTGAACTTCGTCCGTTCCGATAAAAAAATACTCCGCCTGTTTCTTGTCTTTTTTCATTCCTGTTCTCCTAAATGCGATTTTTTGTGCCGGGCTACTCCATCACCGTGTACGTAATCTTGAAGACGCCGGTTTCGTACTGCTCCGCGGACTGCTGCCTGACCGCCATGATGCCGCGTGCCGTCTGCTGAATGTCGCCGCGTCGGTACGTTCCGCCGGAATCCTGCACGGGAAGCCCTGCCAAAGACGTGGAGGCATAGACGAGAATCTGCTCTGCTCCGTACACGCCGTCAACAACTTTGTAAACCTGCCCCGCAATGTCCGGGAACGTTCGCACTTCATATGCGCGCATAAAGTTGTCCTGAAGCGGAAGCCAGTTTTTGTCACCGTTCGCATCGATGCACAAAAGCGCGATGTACGCGTCCTTTTCCGTAGAAATCATAAATCGCACGGTATCGTTCGGATGCAGGATGTCAACAAGATTGTCCTGCGCGTCAAGCATGGCGGCAGTAATGCGGAAGGACGACGCTTCCGGCGCGGAGGAAGATTTTTTCGCACTTTTGGCAGGGATGGAATCTTCCCGCTTCTGTTCAGACTCCGCCGAAGTAAAATCCTGATTAATCTGCTGCGCGCGGGATACGTTTTCAGGGTAAAGCGTCAATTTTCGCCGGCGGATTTCGGAAAGCGGAATCAGCGCCGTTTCAGTCGAGACCACCCGTCCGCCATCCGTGTACAGCGAAAGAAACAGCTCAAGATTTTCGCCGTTTTCATAATACGTTCCGCCCAGCACAAACGAACGAGAGCCGGTTTTCTTTGCCGATGAAAACGCCCCGGAAGCCCCGCGTGTCGCGACCACGGACTTTGCTTCCGGCATCGCTGCCGCAGATTCCACAACAGAAATACGCCGCGTAGAAGCCGCCGCCTTTTTGATTTCCGCCTGAATCCACGGAGCGACCGAACCGCACGTGCCGGTATCGCCGTAATTGATGAAGCCGATTGCCGTGTCCGCCCGCGAAACCGCCGAATTGAACACCGCCGTATCGAACGCCCGCACCGCATCTGCAATGGACTGAGAGAAGCACAGCGCACCGAGCGGAAGAATGACGGAAAGAAGAATGATTTTTTTCATTTTACAGTTCCTTGTAATTGTATTGTTTTATGATGTTCTGAAATGTTCCCGGAAGAAGTAACGTGCACAACGCTGAACGGAGCGCGGCGGCGGTTGTCGGCATCAAGCGCGCTCATGCCGACAAAAAATCCCCAGTCAGTGCACGGAAGTACAAACGCCGCGTCGTTCAAGCCGCTGAAGGCAGAGTCGCTGTACGTTTTTTCCCACGC
>CAMWPF010000069.1 GCA_947176045.1 uncultured Treponema sp.
GGATTGCCATCGGGCAGGAAATCACCCAGGGACTGGGAGCCGGCGGAAATCCTGAAATCGGCGGCCAGGCTGCGGAAGAGGACAAGGATGCGATTGCGAACATCCTCAAGGGCGCGAACATGGTGTTTGTGACGGCGGGAATGGGAGGCGGAACAGGAACCGGCTCCGCCCCGGTTGTCGCGCGGATCGCGCGCGAGCAGGGGGCGCTCACCGTCGGCGTTGTGACGACGCCGTTCGATTTTGAAGGTTCCGTCCGTATGCGCCAGGCGAAGGAAGGAATCAAGCGCCTGCATGAAAATGTAGATGCCCTGATTGTCATTCCGAACCAGCAGCTGCTCAAAGTGCTGGAGAAGCAGACTCCCATCCGCGAGGCGTTCCGTGCGGCGGACGATGTGCTGCGCCAAGGCGTCGAAGGAATTTCCACAATCATCACCAAGCCGGGCGAAGTCAATACGGATTTTGCGGACGTGAAGTCGACGATGCAGGGGCAGGGGGATGCGATTTTCGGCGTCGGCATCGCTTCCGGCGAAAACCGCGCGGTCGAAGCCGCTTCCGCCGCCATCAACAATCCGCTTCTGGAAGACTCCCGCATCGATGGCGCGAAGAACGTTCTCATCAATATCAGCTCGAGCGAAACGCTTTCCATCAATGAGATCGACGAGATTGTGAAGATTGTTACGGCGTCCGCTGATCCCAACCACAGGGTGTACTGGGGGCAGGTCGTCGATCCGGCGATGGAGGACAATGTGAGCGTCACTGTCATTGCGACCGGATTCAACGGCGTCGGCGGAACGCTGGAGCATACGGAGCAGGCTGCGTCGCCCGCAGTTGAGCCGGCTCCGCGCGATGCGAACAGTTTTTCTGACGAAGAATATGCGGCGCTCTTTTCCGGCGGCAGGCGTGCGGACAGTTCCGCCGGAGCTTCCGACTTGTTCACGGCGGCAGAGGCGGCGTCCGCTTCCGCTGAGGAAGGCGCTCCGTCCCATCCTGCCGCACCGTCAGCCATACAGCCGGAGCAGTATGGCTCCATGCGGGCCCGCAGCTTTGATCCGAAGGACTTGTCGTCTCCTGCGGTGCTGAGGAGGCATAACAATGAGCTCAGCCGGACCATCAACTTCGAGCGGAAGTAGGATCAGTTCGTTCCTTGCGGAATTTTACACGGACGTGCTGCTTGTCGAGCGGCTTTCAGCCAGTTCCGCAGAAACGTACCGCCGTTCGGCGGAATCCTTCCTGCTCTGGTGCGAGCGCAGCCGGATCAGGCTTGCTGATGTGACCGTGCAGAATCTGATCTACTACCTTGCATGGCGGAAGACGGACGGCTGCGCCGCGCTGACTGTCGCGAAGGACATTTCCTCGCTGCGTTCGTTCGGATTCTATTTGATGCGGCGCGGAATTTGGAAGGAGAATCTGGCGCTGCTGCTTGACCGGCCGCAGGCGTCCCGGAACCTGCCCGACGTGCTTTCCATCCCGCAGGTGGAGGCGGTCCTTGCGGCGGTTGACTGCGCCAAGCCGCTGGGAATGCGGGACGCCGCGCTCTTTGAGCTGATATATTCCTGCGGGCTGCGCATCAGCGAGGCGGCGCACCTGCTGCTGGCGAACCTGCATTTGGACGAGCAGCTGCTCATGGTGCGCGGAAAGGGCGAGAAGGAGCGGATCGTGCCGTTCGGAGCGCGGGCGAAGGAAAAGGTGTCCGCGTACCTTGCGGACGCGCGTCCGCTTTTGGTGGGGCGGCGGACGGTTGCGGAACTGTTTGTGAACTACCGCGGCGGACCGATTTCGCGCAAAGGAATTTGGAAGCGCTACAAGGAGCTGTGCGTCCTCTCCGGCGTGGAGTCGAAGGTGCATACGTTGCGCCATTCATTCGCGACGCACCTTCTTGCCGGCGGCGCGGACCTCCGTTCCGTTCAGGAGCTGCTTGGGCATTCCGACCTTGCGACGACGCAGATTTACACGCACGTGGACGACAGGCAGCTTGCCGCATATCATGAGACGTATTTTCCGGGACATAGAACAGATAGAACAGAAGGAATTGTGGAGGAAGTATGAACAGACGCGTGATGGCATCGGCCGCCGTTCTTGCGGCGGCGCTTTGCATGTTTTCCGGCTGCGGAGTTTCCAACAAACGGATTCTCCGTATGCAGAAGATGGAGGAAGGAGTCGGAAGTCCTACGACGATCGAGGAATATAAGGAGGCGATTGCAAAATATCAGGAGCGCGTCGCCGACCTCCAGCTGGCGCAGGGACAGATCGGCATCTGGTACAAGATTCTGGGAACGCGCTATTTGGACAACAAGATGTACGGCGAGGCGTTGAAATGCTTCGAGGCCGCCTTGCAGTATTATCCTGACAATCAGAATTTGTACTATTATGTCGGCATCTGCGCCGGCTATATGTCTCGGACCGCGCTGGACTACACGGCGTCCGGCAATCTGGAGGCGAAGGCGCGCTACCTCAGGCTTGCCGAGTCGGCGTACTTGCAGGCGCTCAAAATCGAAGAGCGGTATGCCCGCGCGCTGTATGCGCTCGGCGTTTTGTACGTCTTCGAGCTGGACGAGCCGGAAAAGGCGGTTCCATACCTTGAAAAGCTGCTGACAATTGAAAAGCGGCACACTGACGGAATGTTCGTGCTGGCGCGGGCGTACTATTCCACGTATGAATTTGACAAAGCGGTGGAAATGTATGATAAAATAATAGCGACGACGACGTCTGCCGAAAAGAAGGCTGATGCGGAGGAGAACAAGAGGACGGTGCTGGACGCTTCCTATGGATTGTAATCGGATGGACATGACGCTGTGCGTCTCCCTTGCCAGAATCACGTTTCTGACGCTTTCGGAAAAGCTGCTTCTGCTGAAAAATCTTGACAGCGCGGACAGACTTGCGCTACTGTCGATGGAAGAGCTGTCGTCCATCTGCGGAAGGAAGATCCGCGCGCGTTCATGGAACGGCGGCGAGAATATGCGCTGCGCCGTCCGGGAGGCGGGCATATTGGAAGCAAAGCGCATCCGCAGCGTCCTGTATGCGGATGCGGCGTATCCGGCGCTGCTGCGGGAAATTCCAAACGCGCCGTTCATGCTTTTCTATCTAGGAGACATTTCCGTGCTCGCCGGGCGGACTGTTTCTGTTGTCGGAACGCGCCGCGCGACTCCCGGCGGCGCCCGTGCGGCATACGGGTTCAGCGGCGCGGCGGTTCGGAGCGGCTGTTCCGTCATTTCCGGGCTTGCGCACGGCATTGACAAGTCCGCCCACTGCGGCGCGGTGGATGCGGTTCTCGAAGCCGGTGCGGACTGTCCGAAGTCGTTCGGGCGGACGGCCGCCGTGCTTCCCGCCGGCTGCGACACCATTACGCCGTCTGCGCACAAGCGGCTTGCAGAACAAATCATACAGACCGGCGGCTGCATCGTCAGCGAATATGTTCCCGGCGTCCAAGGGCAGCCGTGGCGCTTTGTGCAGCGCAACCGGATTATTGCGGCGCTTTCTCCGGCGACAGTCGTCGTGGAGGCTCCGCCGGGCAGCGGCGCGCTGATTACGGCGCAGTATGCCGTGGAATATAACAGGGACGTGCTGTTCCATGCCGCCGCATTTTCAGACATGGCGCAGGCTGTCTCCGCCGCCGTCAGGCAGCGGCTGGAGGCGGACTTCGCCGCCGGGCGGGTGAGCCGGATGAAGGCGGAAAGCTGCCCTGAGGCGTACGTGGAATGCGGCGCGCCTGTCATACAGGATTATGATGACTGCTGCCGGTGCCTCAAGGAGGCTCCCGGAGAGCGGAACTGCAAACTAAACGGCGGCGGACAATTGGACTTGCCCGCCCTGTAAGAGAGGATAGGATTCAATGGCTGGAAAGAAATCAGTGTCAAAGAGCGAGAAGGCTTCCGCAACGCTTGTGATTGTGGAGTCCCCTGCAAAGGCCCATACCATCGAAAAATATCTTGGACCGGGATACACTGTGAAGGCTTCGATGGGACACCTTATCGACCTTCCGAAATCGCGGCTTGCCATCGATACGGAGCACGGCTTCCAGCCGGAATATATCACCGTCCGCGGGCGGGCGAAGCTGCTCAAGGAGCTTCAGCGGGACGCCAAGAAGTCCGGCCTGATCCTGCTGGCAAGCGACAACGACCGCGAAGGGGAGGCGATCGCCTGGCACCTGCGGAACGCGCTGCAGGAAAAGACGGAGGCGCCCATCAGCCGGATCGTGTTCAATGAAATCACGCCGGTCGCAATCAAGGAGGCGGTCAAGCATCCGGGCGAAATTGTCGAGGAGAAGGTGAACGCCCAGAAGGCGCGCCGCGTTCTGGACAGGCTGGTCGGCTACAATTTGAGTCCGCTGCTGTGGAGCAAGGTGAAGAACGGGCTTTCGGCTGGGCGCGTCCAGTCCGTCGCGCTCCGGCTCATCTGCGAGCGCGAGGAGGAAGTCGAGAACTTCCTTCCCGAAGAATATTGGACGCTCGACGCGGACTTCATCAAGGGAAAGTCGAAATTCACGGCGCAGCTCGTCCAGTACAAGGGCGGAAAGCCGGAGCTGAAGACGGAGCAGACGGTCAACGGCATCATTCAGGAAATCAAGAACGCGGCGTGCGTCGTTTCCAATATCAAGAAGATGGACAAGACTGTCCGTCCGAAGCCGCCGTTCACGACGTCGAAGCTGCAGCAGGCGTCCGCGAACCGGCTCGGCTACACGTCCCGGAAGACGATGCAGATCGCGCAGCAGCTGTACGAGGGCGTGAACATCGGCTCCAGCCGCGTCGGACTCATCACCTACATGCGCACCGATTCCGTCCGCATTTCAAAGACCGCGCTGGACGATGTGCGCGGCTGGATTTCCAAGAACTATCCGTCGGATCTGCCTGCGGAGCCGATCGAATACGCCGTCGGCAAGGGCGCGCAGGACGCCCACGAAGGCATCCGTCCGACGTATGTGGAGTACACGCCGGATTCCGTCAAGGACTACCTGACGCGCGACCAGCTGCGGCTGTACACGATTATTTGGGAGCGGTTCGTCTCCAGCCAGATGAACAATGCGAAGACGACGACGACGAGCGCGGAAATCACGGCGGGAGACGCCGTCTTCCGCGTTTCGGCGAGCAAGATTTCAGAAAAAGGCTTCTACAACGTCATAAAGCTGCTTTCCTCCAAGGAGGAGAAGACGGGGAGCCTTCCCGCGCTCAAAGTAGGCGAGGAGCTTCAGCCGGACAGGATGCATCCCGAGCAGCATTTCACGCAGGGGCCTGCGCGCTATACGGACGCCTCCATCGTCCGCACGCTGGAAGAGAAGGGAATCGGGCGGCCGTCCACGTACGCGCCGATTATTTCCGTGCTGCTGGACCGCTACTACATCACGCGCAGCAACAAGCAGCTTGTTCCGACGCAGCTGGGCAGGATGATCTGCCGCATCCTTGTGGAATCGTTCCCGGAAGTCATCAACGAGCATTTTACGGCGGAAGTAGAGAACGATTTGGACAAGGTGGAGCAGAACCAGCTTGTCTGGAACACGATGATCGCCGATTTCTTCACGCCGTTCAAGGCGCGCGTCGATGAAGTGATGCGGACGCAGGAAAGCGTGAAGGGGACGCTGGACGAGCCGACGGACAAGACGTGCGAGAAGTGCGGCAGGCAGATGGTCAAGAAGCTCGGCCGGTTCGGATTCTTCCTCGCCTGCTCCGGCTTTCCCGAGTGCCACAACACGCGCTCCATTCCGCTTGCAAAATGCCCGATGCCCGGCTGCACCGGCGAAATCGTCGCGCGGAAGACGAAGGGCAAGGGGAAGGAATTCTACGGCTGCACGAACTATCCGGCATGCAGCTTCATTTCCCATTTCAAGCCGATCGACCAGTACTGCCCGAAGTGCGGCTGGTTCCTCGTCGAGAAATTCGACAAGAAGAACGGCTCCTACAAGTCGTGCATCAATCCGGACTGCGACTACCTCCACTCTGCGGAAGAGGAGCGTTCCGCGGCGGAGGAAGGCGCCGGGGAGCAGGCGTAGCGGATGGGCGGAATGCAGGACGGGCCGCTCCGTGCCGGCGAGCTGGTTTCGGAATTCCTTGTATATCTGGAGTCGGTGCGGGGATTGTCCGCCAATTCCGTCGCGGCGTACCGGAACGACTTGAAGCATTTTCTGGACGTCGTCGGTCCGGAGACGGACGTTCCGGCGGTTTCGTCCGCGCAGCTGCGCGCCTGCGTCGCGCAGCTTTCCTTGAAGAACCGTGCGTCCACGTCGGTGAACCGGTTTATTTCCGCGGTGCGGACGTTCTTTGCCTATTGCAGGAAATTTGGGTATATTCAATATAATCCGGCGCTGGAATTGAAGACGGTGCGGACGCCCGGCTACATGCCGCGGTTCCTGACTGCGCCGGAAATCGACAATTTATGCCGCCAGCCGGAACGGAGCGAGCTGCTGTGGAAGGTGCGCGATACGGCGATTTTTGAGACGATGTACTCCACCGGGTGCCGGGTGGGCGAGATTGCGTCGCTGAAGACTTCTGATTTGTCGGACGGGTGCCGTTCGGCGGTCGTCATTGGAAAAGGCTCCAAGGCGCGGAAGGTCTATTTTGGCGTGGACGCGCGCGCGGCGGTGGAGGAATACCTTGCCGACCGGCGGAAGCGGTTTGCCGGAGAAGGCGTCGCTGACGCTTCTCCCAGCCTGTTCGTCAACCAGCGGGGCGGGGCGCTTACGGCCGGCGGCATCCGCTGGATACTTGCGCGGTATACCGGGCCGGACGGCACGCGGAAGCCGGTGTCGCCGCACGCGCTGCGCCATACGTTCGCGACGTCCATGCTTTCCGCCGGCGCGGACGTCCGCGTCGTCCAGGAGCTGCTCGGGCATTCCCGCATTTCCACGACGCAGCGGTACACGCACATCACGGCGGAGCGGCTGATCGCCATTTACAACGAGGCGCATCCGCACGGAGGCGGAGACGACGAATAGGCTTCCTGCCGGGAGCAGGAATTCGGAACATAACAGGGGGAAACCATGGGGAAGAAGCCGGAAATCCGCAGCACGACCGTCGTGGCGGTCAAACGCAACGGTTCTGTGGCTATGGCTGGCGACGGGCAGGTTACCAGCGGCGATACGGTCATGAAGGGGAACGCGCGGAAGGTGCGGAAAATCTACGACGGAAAGATCATCACCGGGTTCGCCGGCTCCGTCGCGGACGCGTTCACGCTGTTCGACAAGTTCGAGGCGAAGATCAAGGAATTCAGCGGCGACTTGACGCGCGCCGCCGTGGAGCTTGCGAAGCTGTGGCGGACGGACCGTTCGC
>CAMWPF010000070.1 GCA_947176045.1 uncultured Treponema sp.
GCGACGCATAGTCTGATTATATATATTTCTTTTACTACATACAATATTTAAATAGCTAGAATATTTTAAGATAAATTTACAAATGGTATTGCAATTTTTGTATTTTGTAATAAAATATTGCTGTTACTACAAAAAACACCTCCGTATGGAGGTGCAGATTCCAGAGCATCCTTCAGCCTTTTCACGGCTTCCGCCCGGAACTCCTAGAGCGGCCGCCATGGCTGAAGCGTGCCGCAAAAAGGAGGTGTCTCACATGGAAGATACCAAGAATTTAAATGCCTCAAGAAAAGACTGGAACGGAAATTTCGTTCCAAAGCACACCGCAAAACTCATCAGGGACGGAATCGAAAACGGAACGGCTCCGTTTCTTCCGAGGGACGGACAGATTTCCGCGCAGCTTGTCTACAATGCAAACACAGGCTACATCCTTAATGCAAAGGATCTGATTCCTGTGCAACTCGAGCGGGCCGCGAAAGGATATGAATCGAACGCGGTCGGAACTAAAAATACAATGGACAGCGCGAAGACCGCCATCAAGCCGGGTGAAAAAGGTGTCTGGTACAACTTCAAGGGCAAGGACGGCGAATTCCACCATGCGGCGTATTTTTTCGCCGAGCAGACGGAGCATCCCGGCCGCTTTGCGGAATTTGCGCAGCAGAAGCTGAGGCAGCCGCAGAACCTTGCGGGCGAGACAATCAAAATCGAATCATCAGAAGCGGGAGAATATCTCGCTTCGTACATTGCGGCGTGCAAGAGCGGCGCGCGGCTTGAAGTGTCTCCTGAGATTGCACAGCAGTTCAGGCAGAATATGATCGCCGTATGCGACAACGAGCTGAAGCGCACGAACGCCGAGAAGAATCCCTCGATTCCGAAGCTGAACGACGTGCTTTTCAGCGCGGACAAGATGGCCGGCGAGCTGGTGAAATCGATCGAACGGAAGGCTGGAATTTCCCATGGTCAGAAGCAGCAGAAAAACGAATACAGGCGCGAGAACAGCATAGAGCGGTAACGTGCGGAAGGCTGGCGGAATCTGCCGGCCTTCATGCAGTCCGGGAAGTAAAAAAGGAGCAGACCGAATGACGGATTTCTATGCAGATTTTCATGGCGCCGGGGCAGCCGGACTTTCTGCGGATCAGTATTTCTACAAGCAGGTTTTCGATGCATTTCAGGCGAATGTACAGGGCGGAACGCTTCCGTTCTTCAACAAGGAGCTGGACAAGATTCTGCAAGCGGCAGAACCGATGATACGGACGCTCTTTCCTGTGTCGCCCGCAGAATCAACGACAAGAACAGCTGGAACGACGACTTCATTCCTGTCGTGTTTAGCAACGCAGGGAACGAGGTAACAGGCGTGAAGCTCTACGACAGATCATTCTTCAACAATTCGGCGCAGAGAATCCGCAATGAATTCCAGTTCTCGGGAATCGAGGCGGGAGCAGTACGGGTGTTCCCTGTTGTTACGGAGGCACTGGCGCAGAAACTTTCAGCCGAAGACTGTCTTCAGCTGGAGAAAAAGATGAAGACCCTTGTCGAGCGCAGCGCGTTCACCGATGCGGCGCTGCCTGAGTCTACGGTCGTGGAAAAATACGGTGTTTCGCCTGGAAAACCGCTCTTTGACGTGCATGGAAAGGAACTGAGGAAGCCGGACATAGAGGCGACATGGGAAGCGAGGATAAATCCTGCTTTGTTTCCGCAGATACAGCATCCGAAACAGAAGCCGCCGCTCAAAAAGTCCGTCGACATGGAATACTGATTGAAAAGGAGATTTGATTATGGCAGATGAAATGGAAGAACGAGAGGCAGTTTACAATGCCGGAAGTTTTTTTGCAAGTTTGGCAAAAGACAAGGCAATTATTTTAGATGAGGAAAGAAAATTGCCTTATTCAATAACAGAAAGCGAGATGAACGCCGCGCTGACGGCGATAGACGCGTACTGCGACAACGGAATTGTGCCGAATGACGGCCGGTTCATCCTGCCGCCAACGCCGGAATACCTTAGAAGAATCGGAAGCGACGAGACAGAAATCACGCTGCCTGTCTCGGTTGTAAAAAAGGCGATGGAGACGCATCATCTGACAAAGGACGAAATCAAGTCCGCCGTCTGCGGGCTGTACGACCCGGTGCTTGCGTTCGACTCCGACAAGTCAAGGACGGAAAACAAGGCCGACTCCCGGCTGATACTCACGGACGAGTTCAAGGACGGAAAGCCGATTGCACTGGCGGTGAATGTCAATTCCACTATAAGAGTGAGCAACGGTAAAAAATCTTTGGAAGTTCAAAATATCCGAACTATCCACGACAGGACGCTGACTGCGAAGAACGGAACGGACTTGATTCAGAAATGGACGGAAGACGGACTGTGCAGATATGTCGATGACAAAAAAATAACCGGCTGGAGCAATGTCGCAAGGGTATACTTCCCTATTGATGAGCTCCAGTCGGCTGACAATAGAATAGTACGAAAATCGGATATTGTCAACAGCCGGAACGATTTTTTCAGGAACGGTGAGGAAATGGGCAAAAGTGATGTAAATAACATCCAAAACGAGGTATCAGAAGATATGAAAAATAGTGTAAAGGCATCCGAACTTATAAACGAAGTTGAAGGCTATACAGGACATACAAAAGAAATGTATGAAGGTCTGATAAACTATGCTTACCACCGCAGCGCAATACAGGAATCAGGCAGAGAAAGTACAGACGATTTTCAGATGCTGTTTCAAAATTATGTTGCAAATAGAATTCCAAATGAAATTGCACGGAACGGACTGATTGAAAAAATAAAAAGTTTTGACGGAAAAACTGTAATCTTTGACCCGGACGGCATAAATGTCGGCACAGCAGGCCTATCGGACAGAGAAGGAGAAAAAGAGCTTAAAAATCTGCTTTCTGAATTAAAAGAATCATATCCGACTTTGGTAAACAATCTTAAAAATCAAAATCCGATTGAACAGAAAGAGAAGGTGAAAGAGTATCAGGAATGGCTTTCAATGATTTCTCCGGACGAGGAATCAAACAGAAAAATCGACAGCGGCGAAATTTTTGGAACTTATGAGCCGGACGAGAAACAGCCTCATATGCAGAAGCGCGACATTGCACCCGGGGACGGTGAGGAAATGGACAAAGGCGTGGAGCAGATTCAGGCGAACGGCGGAATGGACGAAGCCGCGATGGAAGCGGACTACGAGGCAGAGCAGAATCCGCGTCCCGACTATCTTGACGAACAGGGAAACCCGCACTGGTTTGACGAGGAGGAGGAGACTGCGGAGATTGAAAATCCGTTCCTGAATGCCGACCCGGAACAGGTTCAGGAGCTATATGAGCAGGCGGAGGCGGTTGATAAAATGCAGCAGGAGGCGGCTGCAAAAGTGGAATTTGACAGGAACGGGAATCCGCATTATCCGAAGAACGAAGCGGATGCAGTTTCCGCTTCCCCGGAAAGCGCAGACTCATCACCCGGGCAGTCTGCGCTTGAGCGGAACTCTCTTGACAAGGCTGCCGAGCTTCTCAAAAACATGAGCTTCAGTGCCGAAAACTACAAGGAGCTGATTTCCGTCATCAGCAAGATTTCTGAAATGAGCGGCGACAGTTCCTTGAAAGTACCGTCTGAAAATGAAGCGAGGGAAAAGGAGAGGAATCAGCCCGCCGAAGTGAGTGAGAGGCTCGTAGCCGCTGAAGGGTCAGCGCAGGACGAATCACAGTCCGCCGGATCCGCGTCTGCCGGGGAGCGCTCCCCGCGGTTCGACCCGGATGCTCCGATTGTCTACGGAAAGACGGTGCTTCCGTCCTTCGCTGTCATGGCGGACGGAAATCTCCAGCCGGTTGAGGGCGCGGTTGTCGCAGGCTACGACAAAGATGCCCGGAAATATACAATTGAGGACGGATCCGGGAAGATGGAGCTGCCGAAAGCTACGCTTGATACGCTGCTCCATGACAGGCAGGAGCGTGAGGCCGGGAAGGCGAGGCTGGCAGAGGGACGGGCGATCGTGTTTGCGGACGAAGAGCGGGGCGTGAAGGGAACTGTCATTCCTGAATTCGCGATGTACATGCAGAGAGGGCTTGAATCGTTCAAGGGATTTGCCGTTACGAAGTTCAATGCCGGCGACAAAACCTATGTGCTCTCAAACGGGGACTCACGGATGACCGTTACGGCGGAGCGGTTCAGGGAAATCACCGCGCCGGAACGCTTTGAGAACCATTTTGACGAGAACTCTCCCGCATGGAAGAAGCTCTGCGAGACGCAGTACAACGACTTCTTCAGGCAGCGCGACAACACAGCCTGCAACTTCCGCCACAACCTTTCTGTCTATTGCAGGAAGGAGGCGAACTCGCCGTGCGACGCGCTCCGCCTTGCGAGGCAGATTGTCAGCCAGATGCCGGAAGACGAGAGGCGGCGGACGCAGAAGCTTTTGCAGAGGATGTCGCACGGAAATGAATCCACAAACGAGCTGATTGCCCGCCTTTACCATGAGGCAGTCAAAGAAATGCCGCTGAACGAGGACTATATCAGGAGGCACCAGCCGGAGAAAGTCATCGCCCGTCCGTTCTATGACACGGTCAGCGACAGCGGATGCAGGATAGAGGACGACCCGTCGCTTGTGAGGGGAAGCACGGACAGGAATCTGAGAATCGGCGACACGCTCAAGAATGTGGACATACAGACAGGAAGCCTGTTCGGTCATGGCAGGGACTCCATGCACTTTGATTCGCTGAAGGTCGTCTCCGCGTCAAAGGAAGGGAATTCCGTGACGCTCATGGACGCGGACAGAAGCTACATCAAGCTGCCGCGCGACACCGTGCTTTCATTCTACAAGGAGCAGCAGCTCAAGGAGATGAGGAAGGAGCAAAGACAGGGCAGGAGCAATAAAATGACGCTTGGATATGTATAGGAAGGAAATCCGAAGCATATTTCTGCTCCGTCTTACTGTGCTTTTATTTTCAGACAAACATCTGCGCGACAAGGCCTGCAATCGCTGCAACCGCGAGCGCGTAAATCAAGATGTCCTTCCTTGAGAATTTCTTGTCCCTGACGGCGGGAACTCTCTCAATCAGCTTCCTGTTCTCCGTCTCGCACTGCCTGAGGAAGTCCACGGACTGCCTCCTTACTGCCTCCAGATGCCCGAGGCATTTTTCGGTGCAGGATTTCAGCACCGCCTCGCATTCTGCCCTGAATCCTGCAATCTGGCTTTCGGCCGCGGACTGTATGTGGGAGCCTATGTCATCGAGCTTTTCCTCCGCGCTTTTTTCGTAGCGGCTTCTTTCGGCGGCCATGCTTTCTATAAATTGCGCCGTCTTTTCTTCAATAATAGTGTCCGCGCTCTTCAGCCCGCTGACGGTTTTCTCCATGTCGCCGAGCCTCACCGTGACTGTGCTGGAGATTTCCCGGATGAAGAGGGATACTTCCGCCTTCTCCTTCTGGAGCTGCTGCTCCAGAAGCGCGATTTCCTTCGTCAGGTTGGCGTTCCTGACCTGCTCCTCGAGGTAGCTTTCATAGCTTTCGGTTGCGGCTATTTTCTCCCTCAGGCCGTTTGTCGCGTCTATGAGCGCGTTGAATTTTTTGATCGTGTCGCTCTGGAAGTGCTCAAGCTCCGCGTCCTTGCTTGCGATGAGCCTGTCCACAAGCTCCTTCTGCTCCTCAATGTCGCCGATGCACTCCTCAATCGCGAGCATGAATCTCTCGGCGGCTGACTGCTCGACTGTAACCATGCGCGCCGCCGGCACCGCGGAGGCTTTCTTCTCTTCCTCAGACTCCTGTGTTTCTGTCTGTCTATTGATTGTTCCAAGCATCATGTTCTTATTCCTGGCTGTAGAGGGCTGCGCCCTCTAAACTTCTGCGACCGTGCAGCGCAGGGCTGCACGGTTCTGCTCAATCCTGACGGGGACGCCGTCCTTCCAGTGCTCCACGGTGTCTCCGCCCGCGTCCACGACCTTCTCGATCAGTCCGTCCTTCCAGTACTCCCAGTGCATCGGGTATTCGACTGCGGGAAGCCCGTCATCGGAATGAATCAGTCCGTTCCTGAAGCTGAAGATGACGAGCACATCCTTTCCGCCGATCCGCTCGGTGCGGCTGTGCCTTCCGTCAAGGGCTGTGCCGTCTGCGGAGAACTGCTCCAGCTGGAAGTCCTTGTACGGGGAGGAGGACTCCCTGTACAGTCCGTTCTGCCTGAACGATTCCCGCCGTGCGGTGATTTCTGCTTCTGTCATTTGTCCTGCTCCTGCTGCGAGGGCTGCACCTGCCTGCCGTTCAGCCACCATTCCTCATATCTGTCGATGATGTCGATGACTGCCGGCCCGATCTCGCAGTGCAGGACTCCGTTCCTCCAGTGCTCGGTGTGGCTTCCGTCCTCTGCGGCGATTGCAGGAAGCGGCTTCCCGTCCTCGTCCTCCGCATCGCTAAGGTATCCGTCCCTGACCCTGACTGTCATCCCGCCGTCAATGATGTAGTCCCCGTCCGCAACCTCTCCCTCTTTCAGAAGGATTCTGCGGTGCTGGTATGACCTGAAGCTTTTCATTTGCCCGCCTCCTTGTGCTGCCTTGAGTACGGGTTCGCATCGTTCATCTTTCTGATGGCGTCGCCCATTCTCAGTGATGCCTCGTCAGCCTGCCTCAGTATTCCGCCGAGGAAGGTCTCAAGTTCCGCGCTTTCTGCGCTCTCGCTTTCATCGGCAATCATCCGTATGTCGTCGGCTGAAAGCTCCAGCCGGACTGTTATTTTTTCATCGCTCATTCTTCATCCTCCTTTTCTGATGCGCCTTTCTTTTCTGTTTTCGGAAACTGCGGAAGAAGCTCCACCATGTCGGCAAGGATGAAGTAGCGGATCTGCTTTGTTCCGCTTGCCTCGTCCCTGACGAATTTCTGCCGCAGGATTCCGTGGACAAGGACTTCCTTGTTCTCGACAAGGTACCCGAAGATCAGGCTTGCAGCCTCCTTCCGGTAGTTCACCTGTATGAAGAGCGGATCGCTCCTTTGGTAGGGAAGCCCGATGTCCGCGACGGTGAACACGGCGACCAGCACAGGCTTCTTTTCGATGTATATGAGGCTCATCTTCGCTGCTTTCGTGACTTTTCCGTGCAGGATTATTGCGTTCATTCACATTGCTCCAAGTATAGTTTTCAGTGCGGCAAGCGCCATGCCGAGACAGGCCGTCCTGACGGCGGCACGGCGCTTCCAGCGCCACCAGTTCCAGCCGCTGTACCGGGTAAGATAGCACGTGATGAAGATCACGGTTCCGCCCGCGATTGTCA
>CAMWPF010000071.1 GCA_947176045.1 uncultured Treponema sp.
TATCCTCCACATTGCATTCATTCAAAATATGCCGGGCAAGCGGATGTCCGGCAGGCGCGCGCAAAATCCGCGCCGCGCTATTAAAAAAATAATAAAAAAATGGAAAAGACGTTACAAAAAAGCAGAAAAAAGCGCGACGCAGATGACGCCGCGCAGGCAAGGCGCTGCCGGAATGCTTCCGGCAGGGATGCGGCAGAATCTACGAAGGATGGCGCAAGTCCGTCAGAATTTCCGTGTGGTCGGGATAGACGGCGACCGTATGCTCCTCATGGGCGGACGGCAGATGGTCTTCTGTCACGACAGTCCAGCCGTCATCCGCTATATACACATCCGCCGTCCCCAGATTGATCATCGGCTCGATGGCAAGCACCATTCCCGCCTGAATCCGTGGATTCGGTCCGCGGGACGGACAGTTCGGAACGTTCGGATCCTCATGCACGTCAAGCCCCACGCCGTGCCCGCAGTAGTCGTACACGACGCCGTAGCCATGCCGGCAGGCGACTTCAAAAACCGCGTTGGAAATGTCGCTGATGCGGTTTCCCGTCCGGCACGCGCTGATTCCTGCGGCGAGGCATTCCAACGTCACTTCGTCGAGCTTCCGATGCTCCGGCTTCACCGCTCCGACAAGCACTGTATGCGTCGAATCGCTGATGAACCCGTCCAAATCGATTCCCGCATCAATGGAGACCAAGTCGCCGTCATGGATGATCCGCCGCTTTGACGGGACGCCGTGGATGACCTCCTCATTGATGCTGATGCACACCGCGCCGGGGAAATTTTCCCGGTACCAGGCGGGCTTTCCGCCGTACCTAGTCATAAAGTCAAGGCAGAGTTTGTCCACATCGAACGTGGAAAGCCCCGGCCTGACTTTCGGAATGATTTCATTGAACATATCCGCCAGCAGATGGCAGGATTTCCGAATGCCTGCGATTTCCTCTTCATTTTTCAAACGTATCATGCCAATCCTCCCGTTCGTTCCGCCGCCGATTTCGGCACATCCAGCATCGGCTCCCGGAATTTCAGCGCGCCGCCATGAGCATCTGCCGGCCGCTCCTCCATATATGCGGCGGCTTCCGCAAGGCACAGCTCCGCCGTCCGCACGTCGCCGATACGCCGGTACGCCTCGGACATCTTCCGCAGGAAGAACGCGTCCTCCGCCGCAGGAAATCCCAAGTCCAGCGCCCGCTCCCAGACGTCCAGCGCCAGCTCGTCGCAGACGGCGCCCTCAATATTCCGCTTGAGGATGCGCAGCGCAAATTCCACGACTTCCGGAAAGAACAGCCGGAAGTACGGAAGCCGCCGCTCCATGCGGATGATTTCTTCAAGCAGGTTCGCCGCGTCGTAATAGTCGCCGCGGAAGGACAGCTCCTCCGCAAGGATGTAGCCGTAGTCCATAAAGTCCTCACGCGAAAACCAGCGCCTCAAGCTGAAGGACGCATGGTTTACGGACATCCGCTTGAATTCCGCGACGGCGTCGTCCTCCCTTCCATGCATCAAGTCGAAGAAGATCAGCTTCGCGCGGCTCTCCTCGTCCGACCGGGCGAGCAGCCACTCGCGGTAGTCGAACGACGGAGCCGCCGCTCCACCTTGAAACCCCGTGAAGGACGGCCCGCCGAAAAGCGGGCGCTGGCGTTCGTCCATAAGGATTTTGTACGCCTTGACAAGCCTGCGGAACTGCTCCGACGTTCCGGACTGCGAAGAATCGGGATGAAGCAGCTTCGCCTTCCGGCGGTACGCCCGCTTGATTTCCGCCGCGCTTGCATCGCGGCGGACGCCGAGAATTTCGTAGCAATCAATCACAGCAAGACCGTTCAGGAAATTTTGAACAGCGCCTCGATTTCTGGCTTGTGGATGACAAGCACCGGGCAGTGCGCGTATTCCACAATTTCGCTGCGGGCGATCGAAATGACGCTGCGGTGTCCCGAGTGCGGGGCAATGTAGGAGCCGTCCGCATTGTGGTGTCCGCCGATGAGGATCATGTCCGCGTGCGCCTCGTCCGCCGCATGGATGATTTCCGTCCAGACCGAGCCTGAACGCAGCTCGGTGTCGATCTTCACGCCCTTCGACTTCGCAAGGTTCAAGACGTACTCCAAATATTTGTTTCCGTCGTTCTGCAGATCCGTTTCATAGGCGTCCCGCTCTTCGGCGGCAAAAAATTTATAGTTCGTAAGGTATTTGATTGTCGCAGTGTCCACGACAAAGACAGCCTTCATCCGAAGCGAATGCTGCTTTGCAAGGATGATTCCATACATCGCCGCTTGAATGGACGACTGCGATCCGTTGATGGCAACCACAATAGTCTTCAACAAAGGCTTACTCATCGCCAACCTCCTGCCGATTGTCATTTCGTTTTTTCAATGCCTTCAAAACGAACACGTTCTCCCGCTCCTTTTCTTCAAGGACGTTCTCAATATACGATTTTGTTTCGCGCGTCTGCGGAATCACCAGCTTGTCCAGCGCGTTGACGCGGCGCTGCGTCTTCTTGACTTCCTCGGCAAGACGCCAGACAATCGTCCTAATGGAGGCCATCTGCGTAAGAAGCGAAAGCAAATTGAAGAATTTGGCAATCACATCGTCAGTGTTTGCGTACGTTCCAATCAACGAATAGAAAAGCTGCCGCTGCGGAAGGCGCACGTCGAGCGACGCGAACGACATTCCGCCGATCGCCACCTGCTTTTCGTGCATCTCAAAATCATAATGAACGGCGTGCGCTATGCGCTCAACGCGGTCGAATCCGTCCGCCATGAGCATCCGCTTGAACGCCGGATACGCGACCTTGATGACAGAATCGATGTCCCGCTCCAGCAGCTTCACCTTGTCCACCATCCGCATCAGCTCCTGCACGAGGATCTCGCGCTTCTGTTCCAGCAGGTCGTAGCCGTTCTGGGCGATTGAAAGCTGATCCTTCATGGCGAGGAGGTTCGACTTTGTGGGCGCAATGTTGAGCTTTGCCATACCGGCTCCTATTCGCTGTCCGCCGGAAGGTACCGCTCGATGAATTCCGGCTTGATTCTGTACAACTCCTCCCGCGGAAGAGACGAAAGCACCTTCCACCCGATGTCGAGCGTCTGCTCGATGGTGCGGTCCTCGCATTCATCCTGCGTGAAGAATTCCCGCTCCAACCGCTCGCCGAACTTCATGTACTGGCGGTCCAGCGGAGAAAGCTCCTCCTCGCCGATGATTGCGGCGAGGTTGCGGATGGACTTGACTTTGGAATACGCAGCGAACAGCTGGCTCGACACATTCGCGTGATCCTCCCGCGTCATGTCCGCGCCGATTCCGTCCTTCATAAGGCGGGAAAGGCTCGGCAGCCCCGACACCGGCGGATAAATTCCCTTCTGATCCATCTCGCGGTCGAGGACGATCTGCCCTTCCGTAATGTAGCCGGTCAGGTCGGGAATCGGATGGCTGATGTCGTCGTTCGGCATCGTCAGAATCGGAATCTGCGTGATGGAGCCTTCCGACCCTTTGATTTTTCCGGCGCGCTCGTACAGCTCCGCAAGGTCGGAATACAGATAGCCCGGATACCCCTTGCGTCCCGGAACCTCGCCGCGCGTCGTCGAAATTTCGCGCAGCGCCTCGCAGTAGTTCGTCATGTCCGTCATAACCACAAGGACGTGCATCCCCTTCTTGAACGCCAGATATTCCGCCGCCGTGAGCGCGCAGCGCGGCGTCATGATGCGCTCGATTGAGGGCGCGTCCGCAAGCGACTGGAACATGACAACCTTTGAAAGGACGCCGGATTCCTCGAACGTGTCGATGAAGAAGCGCGCGACGTCATATTTGATGCCCATGCCCGCGAACACCATGACGAACTGCTCGCCGCTTCCGCGCAGCTTCGCCTGGCGTATGATCTGCGCCGCCAGCTTGTTGTGCGGAAGGCCGTTTCCGCTGAAAATCGGCAGCTTCTGCCCGCGGACGAGCGAATTCATGCCGTCAATCGCCGAAATTCCCGTCTGGATGAAGTCGCGCGGGTAGTCGAGCGAATACGGATTGATCGGATTGCCGTTGACATTCACCAGTTCGGAAGAAATGACCGGCGGATAGCCGTCGATCGGCTCGCCCAGTCCGTTGAAGATGCGTCCGAGCAATCCTTCGCCGACACGAAGCTCCAACGGCCGCTCCAAAAATTCAAAGGAGGACTCCGCCAAGTCGATTCCAGTCGTATTGCCGAAAATCTGCACGACGGCGGCCTTCTCCGAAAGGTCGATGATGCGCCCGATCCGCTTTTCGCCGCGGCGGTCGCGCACGCACACCGTCTCATTGTAAAAAACATTCTCCGTCCGTTGGACGACAACAATCGGTCCGTCAACGGACGTCACTCCGCGGTATTCTATTCCTCTCATATCGCCGCCGCCTTATTGTAGATTCCTTCAAGCTCGCCGAACTGCTCGTCAAAATGGAGCTGCACCGCGCTGATCTTGTCAATCTGATCGTTCGGAAACGCCGTCTTGATGCGCACAATCTCCTCGCAGACAGGCAGCGCCGCAATCTTTGTAAGCGGGCAGCCGTTGCGGATGACGGAAAGCGCGCGCTGATAGAACTGCATCATGATGTCAAGGATCAAAATCTGCTTTTCCGAAACGCAGTACATATCTATTTTGTCAAACTGATCCTGCTGGAGGAATCCGTTCTTGATCATTTCCGCCACCTTGAGGACCAGGCGGTCTCCGTCGGGAAGCGCGTCCGGCCCGATCAGGCGCACAATCTGCTCCAAGCCCTGCTCGCGCTTGAGCAGATCCAGCGCGGCGGTACGAACCTGCCACCACTGAGGATTGTGCTTCTCCCACCAGTCCTTCACTTCCGCAGCATATTCCGAATAGGAATCTATCCACCCGATGGCGGGATAATGACGGGCGTTCGCAAGCTCGCGGTTCAGCGCCCAGAAGCAGCGGATGAAGCGCTTGGTATGCTGCGTGACCGGCTCGGAAAAGTCTCCGCCCGGCGGAGAGACCGCGCCGATGACAGACACCGACCCTTACCTTCCGCACAGCGCCGTAATGCGTCCGGCGCGCTCATAAAAGCTTGCGAGGCGCGTCGGAAGGTACGCCGGAAATCCCTCTTCCGCCGGCATCTCCTCCATGCGCCCGGAAAGCTCCCGAAGCGCCTCCGCCCAACGGCTTGTGGAATCCGCCATGATGGCGACCGCCATGCCCATATCGCGGTAGTATTCCGCCAGCGTGATGCCGGAATACAGGGAAACTTCGCGCGCCGCAACCGGCATATTGGAAGTGTTCGCAATCAAGATCGTGCGCTCCATGATGGAGCGTCCTGTCCGCGGATCGATGATTTCCGGGAATTCCGTCAGAACTTCCGTCATTTCGTTGCCGCGCTCGCCGCAGCCGATGTAGACAATCAAGTCCGCGTCGCACCACTTCGCGACCGCATGCTGCGTCATCGTCTTCCCCGTGCCGAATCCGCCCGGAATCGCCGCCGTGCCGCCCTTGCTCAGCGGAAAGAACACGTCCACAACGCGCAGTCCGGTAACAAGCGGTTCGGAAACCTCCAGCTTGTCGGCATACGGGCGCGGCTGGCGCACCGGCCAGTACTGGGCAAGGCAGATCTCCTCGTCGAATTCCGTGACGGCGATCACATCGTCAACCGTATAATCGCCCGAACCGCGGAACGACTTCAACTTCTGCCCGCGGATGTACGGCGGAACCATGACCGTATGGAGGATCGACTCCGTTTCTTTCACCGTGCCGAGCGGCATTCCCGGTGTGACTGCCGTTCCTGCGGCGACCGGAGCGCCGGACGCATCGGCGCCCGCCTCAAAATGCCAGACCTTCTTCGTGTCGAGCGGCTCCGTCCGCTCCCCCGGAAGCAAGAACGCGCCGCTGTTCTCCGCCATAGTCTTGAGCGGACGTTGGATTCCGTCGTAAATCGTTCCGACCAATCCCGGGCCCAGACGGAGCGAAAGCGGGCGCTGGCGGCAGACAATCTTTTCTCCGACGCGCATTCCCGTATCTTCCTCATACACCTGGATTGTCGCGTGCCCCTTGTCCTGACGGATGATCTCTCCGATCAGCTCCTTCTCACCGACATCGACGACATCGTACAGTCCGCACTGATCCAGTCCTTCCGCATACACAATCGGACCGGAAATGCGTGCAATCTTGCCTTCAATCATCTGCTTCCAAGCCTCCCGTCAAACAACGCGCCATACAGTTCAGCCCGGCAGCGGCTTTGGAGCTGCGAGACGACTTCCGGAATCGTAAAACGGCAGCGGACGGACTTGTCAACCGCCTCAAGGATGACGCCTTCCTTATTTGTAATGCCGCAGTCATCTTCGACAATCATTTTATTGAATTCCGTCGCTTCGTACGAGACGACGTCAACTTTCTTGTCAAGCGCCTTCTTCACCAGCTCCTGCTGGAATCCGTATACAAACACATTGAATTTTTTCGATTTCAAATTATTTTCAAATTGCTTCATCTGCCGCAGCGCAAGGTTCAGCCGCTCCGCCTCCGACATCGACTCAAGATAGCGGTTCGTCGCATCGTCCATTGCGGACTGAATGAAGGAAACTAAAAAACGCTCCTGCTCCAACGGCAGTGAGGCGTCCTGCTCCCGTTCATAGGCGGAAATCCGTTCCCCGTACTTCGCCTGCTGCTCTTCCCGAACCTGCGCAATCCGTGCCGGAACAGACGCAATCAGATTCTTGCTGTCCGCCTCCGCTTTTGCCAGAATCCGCTCGGCTTTCTTGCGGGCATCTGCCTGAATTTCTTTATCCAGGATTTCAGTAGAACGCAGTTCTTCCATAAAATCTTCCTCAAACTAAACTTGTACGCCGATTGCCTCACGGATTGCGTCGGTCAGCGTCTTCTTGCCGACCAGATGCCCGCCAAGGCTTGGAATTTCGACAATCAGCGGATATTGCCCTTTCTTCTGCCACTCCAACTCCTCTTCGGGAATCAATGCGGCAGCGGCTTCGGTGAGAATCAGAACGTTCGGCACCGCATCCACCGGAGCGGCAATGTCGCCGCCCTTTCCGGTAATGCGGTTGAACGCATCCAGAACTTCATGCCGGGATTCGGCGACCGTGCCGCTGATTCCGGTAAGCCTGAATGCGAGAACCATTTCCCTGTCGCCGATAATATAGAACTTCAATTTTCAGCCTTTTCACAGAATGATGATCAGAAGGCCGACCAAAAAGCCCCACAGGCAGATGCCTTCCGGAAGGCCGACGAACGGCAGCGCCTTTCCGGACAG
>CAMWPF010000072.1 GCA_947176045.1 uncultured Treponema sp.
CTTGATCCCCGTGGATTCCAGAACGGTAGCCATGATGTCAAGCGAGGAGAACGTCCTGCCCTTCTGCGCCGAACGGCCGACTTCCTGCGCAGGATTGACGACGATGTCCAGAAAGCGCCGCCGTTCTGCGACGGCGTCCTTGGAAAGCGGGCTTTCCTCCCGAATGAAGTTGTTCTTCGGCGCGTCCAGATAGCAGTGGTCTCCGAGGATGACGACCGTCGTATCTGAAAACCACGGCTGCCCCTCCATCCACGCCATGAAGTCCGCAATCTGCCGGTCGGCGCACTTCAGAACGTTCATCATCGGCGCGTCGAAATCGTCGGGGCAAAGCCCGCAGCGGAACCCGTACGGAAAGTGCGTGTCAACCGTCAGCATTCCGAAGAAGAACGGCTCCGGCGCGGCCGCAAGCGATTCCAGCTCCATCCGCGCCATCTTGAACAGCTTCGCGTCCTCGAATCCCCAGAACACCTGATAGTCGGACGGCAGGAACCCGTTCTCCTTGTACCAGACGATGTCGTGGACGGTTACGCCGTGGGATTCCAGAATCGCGTCCCTGTTCTCAAACTGCTTTTCCGAACCCATCGCAAAAACCTGCGCGTAGCCCTGCTCCGCAAGGAAGTCGTTCAGCGTCTTCGCCTGCGGCAGGCAGAGCGTCCGGCCGCCGTCCATGACAAGCGGATTGAAGTACGGCAGCCCCGACAGCTTCGACAGCAGCCCGGCCGCCGTCCACGACGTGCCGTCAAGGTTGACGCCGCCGCCCGTCTGCTCCGTGCCGCTGAAATTGACGGCGGACGCGGCGAGCGCCGCAAGGTTCGGAATGGGCGTCTCCTCAAACACGCCGCCGTCCGAAACCGGGACATACGACGACTCCATCGACTCCATGAAGATCATGACAAGGTTCCGCCTGCGCTCCGGCGCGGCGACGCCCGCCGCTTCCGGCGGAATGTAGTTCTCTTGAAAGAAGGGGGACTCCTGCGGAGCGCGGAAAAATTCGCGGGCGACGGCGGGATATTCCCACGCCTTCAGCATGACGGCCGCCGCGCAAAAGCTGCCAAGGAGGTATGCGCCCGACGCTGCGAGCAGCGCGTTCCGGCGGATGCGCACGCCCTTCCGCCGGAGGACAAGAAGGAGCAGCCAGAAGATGCCGGAGACGGCGAGCGAGGGAAGCACGAATCCTTTCAAAATGGACAGCGCTGTCCCCGAATCATGCCCGGACATATCCGAGCGCAGGACCAGAAAGACGGTGCGGGGCGACTGCATCGGATAATTCCTGCGCGCCCACCGCAGCGCGAACGCAGTCGCGGTCGCAAGCAGGAAGAAGAGCGCGGACAAGGCGGTGGCGGCGCACGGACGGGGGCGGTTCCTCAAGGCAGCATCCTCGCAGCGTTTCCGATGCACTAGCACTGCCCTATGGAATGCATATATTCGCGGAGCTTCTCCGTGAAGCGGCGCATTTCCTCCGGCAGGATGTTCCCGATGTTCGCGATGCGGAACGTATTGATGTTTCCGAGCTTGCCCGGATAAATCGTGAACGCCCATTCCTTCGCATAGTCATGGAGCGACTCAAAGCTGTACGCCTCATTCTCCGGCTCCAGTATCGCCGTGATGAGGTGGCTCTGGTTCTCTTCCTTCACGAGCATCTTCAGCCCCATGGACTTGACAGCCTCCACCAGAATCTTCCAGCACTCCGTATAGCGCTCCGCGCGCCGTTCGACAGTCTCCGCCTTCGTCTCGATGATCGCCTGCCTGAGCGCGTAGAACGTCTGGACGGGCGGCGTGAAGCGCGTCTGCTTCGTCTTCTCGAAGTATGAATGCTGCTCGTACAGGTTCAGGTAGAAGTTCCGGACGGGAACGTCCTTCGTCTTCTCAAGCTCCGTCCGGCGGCAGATGACGAATCCGATCCCCGCCATGCCCTGGATGTTCTTGTTCGACGTGGACGCCATGAAGTCGATGCCAAGCTCCGCAAGGTTCATCGGAATGCCGCAGTAGGAGCTTACCGCGTCCACAATCGTAACGATGCCGTGCTCCTTCGCGCGGCGGCAGATTTCGCCGATGGGATTCAAAAGGCCCGTCGTCGTCTCGTGGTGGACGCAGGCGAGGTGCGTGTATTTCTTTGATGCGAACGCCTTCTCAAGCTCCGCAAGGTCGATCGGCTCGTAGGTGGAGCTTGTGAACACGTCGAACGGAAGGCGGTGAACGGCGGCAATCTTCGCAAGGCGGCTGCCGTAGGAGCCGTTGTCGATGACCAGGAGCCGGCCGCTGTCGGGAACGACGGAGCAGACCATCGCCTCGTCCACGCCCGTCCCCGAGCAGCCGAACATGACCGCCGCATATTCTTCCGGCGGCGCGACGAACGCCGTCAGCTCCCGCGCGCACCACTCCATGAGGCTTCCGAATTCAAGCTCACGCGGACAGATGTCCGCCTGCACCTGCGCGTACTTCACACTGTCGGACGTGGACGCAGGGCCCGGATTCAGCAGCACCTCGCGGCGCACGGACAGCAGCGACTCGTTCTCCACGATGCGCGGATAGACGCGCTCCTGCGCCATCGCGAGGTGCTCCTCGCAGTCGATTTCGCGCCAGGCGTAGTACTCCACCGTGCGGACATATATCGGATGCGCGCCGCCCGCGCTCACAAAGCGCATCGCGTGCTCGTACTCCATCTTCGGAAGGTCCGCATGGTGCTCCGCCGCATACGCGCACATCGCGTCGAGCGTGCGCTTTTCCAGCCGCGTGATTCCGACAAGCTCGCCCGCCACTGTTCCGACGTCGCCGCGGACTTTCGACAGATTCCTCAGAATTCCGCCTTCGTCCGCCTCCACGTAGACTTCGTCGCCGGAATCCGTCGCGCCGGAGGCAAGGAGGACGTTCCGATGCTGCTCGTTCAGCAGGACGCCGAGTCCGACGGCGTCGTAGATCAAGTCCGACTCAAGCACGAGGAAGTCCCCGTCCACAAGCGGCGCACAGACTTCAAGCGTCCCCATGCTGCCGGTATCGGCGTACCGTCCGTTTCTGACCGTCCTGACGACATGGTACTTTTCCGCAAGGCGGTCGTACCATTCGCTGCAATGCCCGGTTCCGATGATGATGTCCTCGATTCCAGCGGCGATCAGCTTCTGGACGGACCATTCCACGATGGCGCGCCCGCCTATTTCCAAAAATCCCTTCGGCATGGCGGCCGTCCGCCCCTTCAGCCGGGAGCCGAGCCCGCCGGCAAGAATTACAGCCTGTCGTATCATAGTCTTTTGCGCGGAACGAGCCGCATTCCTCCTCTGTTCAGCTTTGCAGAAACGCCATGAGCGCCGCCTTGTTCTCCTGCGGCGTGGACTTCGGGCGCCCCAAATCCGCGCGGGCGCCCTTGCGCACCTTGACCTCGATGAACGCCAGCTCCTCCGAGCCGTCGGCAAACCGCTCCGCGATGCCGGACAGGATCCGCTCCAGCTCCGCGGCCGTCTCCGCCGAATGGACGCGCGGATAGCCGCACGCCGCCGCACCCTGCGGCAGGCTGATTTCCAGCCCCACCGTCGGCTGCCCGCCCACCGAATCGTGGGCGCCGTTGTTCAGCACGAAGTGGACGAGGTTCTTCGGACGCCGCGTCCCGATGGTCGCCATTCCGCCCATCTGCATGATGGAGGCGCCGTCGCCGTCGATGCAGAACACCGGCCGTCCGGCGCCCTGCATGGCGACGGACAGCGCGATCTGGGAGGCGTGCCCCATGGAGCCGACGGTGAGGAAGTCGCGCCCGTGCCCCATGCCGTGCTTCTCCCGCAGCTCGTACAGCTCCCGGCTCGCCATTCCCGTCGTCGAAACGAACGCCGCCCGTTCCGGCGCGGCGAGCATGATCCGCTCGACCGCCTCCTCCCGCGCCATCTCGGCGGAAGCGGCGCAGTCCTCCGCAAGCCTGTAGTCCGCGAACGTCCCCTTCCTGACGACAAGCGCGTACGGCGCGCTGTTCTTCCGAATGTACGCATACGCCGCGTCCAGCTGGGCGGGAAGCTCCCCCTCATCTTCCGAAAGGACGGCGTACGGAATCTGCATGGCGTCAAGCAGCGCGCACGTAACCTTTCCCTGCTTGACGTGCTGCGGCTCGTCGTGGACGCCCGGCTCGCCGCGCCAGCCGATGACTACGGCCATCGGAACCGAATAGACGTCGGGATCCGCCAGCGAAAGCAGCGGATTGACCGCGTTCCCGATGCCGGAATTCTGCATATAGATGAGCGGAATGCGCCCCGTCGCAAAGTGGTAGCCGGAGGCGAGCGCCGTCGCCGAGCCTTCGTTGGCGGCGATGATGTGCCTGTCCGCAGGCGCGTGGTCGGTGATGTAGGCGCAGAACGACTTCAGCAGGGAGTCCGGGACGCCCGCGAAGAAGTCCGTGCCGCGCTCAATCAGAAGGTTGTAGAACAGTTCAGGTCGAATCATACCGCCTCCTCCTTATTTCGTTCCCGGAATCAGTTCCAGAATCTGCTTGATGGGCATGCAGATGTCGTTGGCTTCCAGCGAGCGTTCGGCGCGCAGGATGGTCTCCGCGCACCTGCACATCGCCGGATACGCGGCGCGCAGCATATGGTTCGCGTAGATGATGACGTTCGCGCCCCATGCGGCAAGCTCCGCCTCCGTGAACTGGTTGTACGTCGTCGGAACGAGGACGATCGGAACGTTCTTGTACAGCGCGCGGAAGCGCATGCAGAATTCCTTGATGTCCTGCCCGCTTTTTTCCTTGGAATGAATCATCACGCCGTCCGCGCCCGCCTTGACGTACAAGTCGGCGCGTTCGAGCGCCTCGTCCACCGTGCGCCCGGCAATCAGCTCCTCAAGCCGCGCGATGATCATAAATTCCTTGGTAACCTGCGCCTTCTTTCCTTCGGCAATCTTGCGGCAGAATTCGTCCGCAGGGGCGATCTCCTGCTTCGCCTCGGTGCCGAACAGCGAATTCTTCTTCAGGCCGACCTTGTCCTCGATGATGACCGCGGAGACGCCGTTGCGCTCGAGCGTCCGCACGGTGAAGACGAAGTGCTCCGGCAGCCCGCCGGTGTCGCCGTCGTAGATGATCGGCTTCGTCGTGCATTCCAGAATGTCGGTGAGGCTTTGCAGCCTCGTCGTCAGGTCGACCGCCTCGATGTCGGGCTTGCCCTTGTCCGTGGAGTCGGTGAGCGACGACGACCACATTCCGTCGAAGCGGTGGATGCCGTCCTCCTTCTCAACCTCCGCGCTTTCGATGATGAGGCCGGAAAGCCCGGAGTGCGCCTCCATGATGCGGACGACGGGCTTCGCCTCGATGAGGCGCCGCAGCGCCTTCATGCGGATTTCCGGCGTCGTGCCGATGCGCTTCGCGTTCTCAACCAGCGCGGAGGAGTCGATGCCGCGCGTGTACGGGATTTCGACGACCTGTCCGCCCTGCCTCTTCATGAGCGCGAAGACGTCCTCGCGCTCGCGGCTGAGCGGGCCGGACTTCCAGTCGTCGCCGTGGATGATGTAGTCGGGCTTGAGCCGCTCAAGGTTTGGGACGTAGCTCCATTCGTCCTGCGGAACGACTTCCGAAACGTTGCGGAGGTTCTGCACCACTTCGCGGCGCTGCTCGTAAGTCAGGTACGGAAGCCGCTTGTGGTTTGCAATCGCCCTGTCGGTGAGCAGTCCCACGACGACGTCCCCGTACTTCGCGCCTTCATTAATTATATTGATGATTCCCGGATGGATGATGTCTCCAGTCAGTCCGAGATATACTTTCTTTGCCAAAGCAAGCCTCCTGAAAACCGCGCGGCGTCCCGGCGCGGTCTTTCCAGTATAGCGGAAAGGCCGGGTTGAATCCAGTGCCTTCCTGAAAATGGACGGAAATCCTCTCAGTACCCCAGCTCCTCTCCCACGAGGATGACCTTGATCCTGCCGGGAACGTGCGACGTCCGCGTGATGACAATCTGGCTGCAGATGCTGGCGGAAAGGCAGTCGCCGCACTTCCCGGTTTTGGCGCACGGCGTGTCGCAGCCGAGGCGCACGCAGTTCGGCGGAGAGGCGAAATTCCGCACGCGGCGGATTCCGTCCTCAACGGTTGCGACGACCTTGTTCATGCCGGCGATGACGACGACGGCTTCCGGGCCGTACATCAGAAAGCAGGCGCGGTTTCCCCGGCCGTCGATGTTGACAAGCTCGCCGTCAAGCGTAACTGCGTTCGCGCTCATCAGGAAGAAGTCCGCGTTGATCTGCCGCGCCTTGCATTCCTTCAGCTCCTCCGGCGTCTTGCAGCTCTCGCGGACAATCAGCTCGTGTCCGGCGGAGGCGGCCGCCTCCTTGAATCCGTTCTCGTCAATCGTCATGGAGCCGCCGTACGCGACGGACTTCCTTCCGCCGCCCAAAAGCTCCAGAAGCTTCTCCCGCGCGTGCGCCGCGTCCCCGCAGTAGAAGCCTTCCATCTTGCGCGCCGCCATCCTCTTGATGATCGACGCGGCCTGCCGCTCGTAGAACGTCTTTTTCGGTGATGCCATTTCCTTCCTCCTGAAGGCAGGTTCCCATCCCGCCTTTTTTATGGAGGAGTATACGCCATTTCCTCATTTCGTGCTATACTGCCGCCATGGAGCCATTTTATAAAGACGGACTGCGCTTTGAATGCCGGCGCTGCTCGTTCTGCTGCGGGCATTCGCCGGGATTCGTGTACCTTTCGCGGGCGGACTTGGAACGGCTGTGCGCCTATTTCTCCGTCGGGGAGCGGCAGTTCGTCGAGGAGAACTGCCGCTGGGCGGACTATTACGGCGGAAGGACCGTGCTCGCCCTGAAGGAAAAGCGGAACTACGACTGTTGGCTGTGGGACGGCGGCTGCACCGCATACAGCGCCCGCCCCGTCCAGTGCGAGACATATCCGTTCTGGAGCTGGATGCTTTCGGACGAAGCGGTATGGACGGAGTGCGCCGCGGACTGCCCCGGCATGAACGAAGGAAGGCTGTGGAGCCGGGAGGAAATCGAGGAATGCCGCAGGCGCTGCAGCGGAAACCGTCCGCTTGAAAGGGCGGAATTCCTGCGGGGCGCGGACGGCGCCGGACAATAGGCGCTTGCGCACGCGGCGCACTTTATTGTACACTGTCGGTATGTCCGTTCAGTTTTGGAAATTGTGCAAATCCGGCATGGCGCGCGGCGGGAAGGCTGCGGCGCTCCTTCTGGCGGCCGCCTCCGCCCTGCCCGCCCAGGAGGCGCTCAAGTCCGCCGAAGAGGAATACTACGA
>CAMWPF010000073.1 GCA_947176045.1 uncultured Treponema sp.
GAATTTATTCCGGTCGCATCCGCGCCATGTTCAACGACCGCGGACAGCGCATCCAGGAGGCGGAGCCGTCCATTCCGGTGGAAATCCTCGGCATGGAGAATATGCCGAACGCTGGAGATCCGTTCCAGGTGACGGATTCGGAAAAGGAGGCGCGCTCCATTTCCACCAAGCGCCAGGAGCTGAAGCGCTTTGAGGACGCGAAGGCGGTCAGAAAGGTGACGCTTGACAACCTGTATTCGACCATCGAGCAGAACGAAATCAAGGAATTCAAGGTCATCATCAAGGCAGACCTGCAAGGTTCTGCGGAGGCGCTCAAAATTTCCTTGGAGAAGCTTTCCACAAAGGACATCCGGCTGGTCGTCATACACTCTTCCGCCGGCGCCATCAATGAAAGCGACGTTACGCTCGCCGCCGCGGACTCGAACGCGATCATCATCGGCTTCAACGTCCGCCCGACTCCGAAGGCGAAGGCGCTCGCCGACCAGGAGCGCGTCGAAATCCGCAAGTACAACATCATCTACAAGGCGGTGGAGGAAGTGCAGGCGGCGATGGAAGGAATGCTGCAGCCGGACACCAAGGAGCAGATCACCGGTTCCGTGGAAGTCCGCAATACGTTCAAGGTTCCGAAGATCGGCGTGATTGCCGGCTGCTATGTGACGGAGGGCGTCGTCAAGCGCACGAGCATGGTGAACTTGATCCGCGACGGCATTGTCAAATACACTGGAAAGATCGCCTCGCTGCGCCGGTTCAAGGACGATGCGAAGGAAGTTTCCTCCGGATTCGAGTGCGGAATCGGGCTTGAGAACTGGCAGGACATCCAAGTCGGCGACCATCTGGAAGTATTCGAATATATCGAGGTGGCGCGAAAGTTGGGCGACGCGCTTGTAGACGACCGTGCCGCCAACGAAAAGAAGGCGGCTGAGGCTGCCGCGGCGGCGGAAGCTGAGGCGGAGGCCGAACGCGCGCGGGAGGCGGAGGCGCTTGCCGCGGAAAAGGCCGCCGCAAAGGCCCGCAAGGCTGAAAAGGCGAAGGGGCGCGGGGCGGAGCCAGCCGCCGGACATTCCGCCGGGGACGGGAACTGATGGGACAGTACCGCATGGAGCGTCTGAACGGGCAGCTGCGCGACGAGATTGCGAAGCTGCTCCTGCACGGCGACATAAAGGATCCGCGCGTCTCGACGTTCCTTTCCATCAACCGCGTCGAGATTTCGACCGACCTGTGCTATGCGAAGGTGTTCGTTTCGACGTTCCTTTCCGACGCGCAGCTGGAAAAGGGCGTGGAAGGGTTGAACAGCGCCGCAGGCTTCGTGCAGTCGTCCATCGCCAAGAAGCTGCGGATCCGCCAGTTCCCCAAGCTGACGTTCGTCGTGGATTCGGCGATGAAGGACGGATTCAAGATGGTGCGGAAGCTTTCGGAGTTGGAAGGGGCGTCCGTCGGACAGCCTTCCGGTGACGGCGGTTCCGGACCGGACGGCGGGGATTCTGAGCGTGGCGGAGCGCAATAGCGGGACTCTTGCGGGCGGCGTCGTGCTGCTTGCCAAGGAGCCGGGCGTCACCAGCTTTTCCGCGCTGGCGTCCGTCAAGCACGCGATGGGCACATCGAAGGTCGGGCATACCGGCACGCTGGACAGCTTTGCGTCCGGACTGCTGGTTGTCTGCGTCGGGCCGCTGACGCGCCTTGCCTCCCGGATTACGGAATTCGACAAGACGTATGAGGCGGCCGTTTTGTTCGGAACGCAGACAGACACGCTTGAATGCACGGGAACGCCGGTGCGGACGGCGCCGCTGCCCGGGCCGGAAGCGCTTGCGGCTGCGGTCGCGGCCTGGACGGGAACGGTGCGGCAGCGTCCGCCGGAATTCAGCGCGATCCACATCAACGGGAAGCGGGCGAGCGACCTTGCCCGGCGCGGCGCCGCCGCCGAAATTCCAGAGCGGCAGGTAACAGTCCATTCGGCGGACGTCCGGCGGCTCCTTTTGGATGATGCCGGCCGCGTTTCCGCCGCGCACATTTCCTTCCATGTTTCAAAGGGCACATATATCAGAAGCCTCGCGCGCGACATCGCGGCTTCCTGCGGGAGCGCGGCGCACCTTGCCGGACTTCGGCGGACGGCGGTGGGCGCGTTTTCCTTGGCGGACGCTGCCGGCGCGTCGCGGCTGGAGCCGTTCTCGCTGGAGCGGGAGCTTGCCGCCGCCGCGGAGTGTTCCGCTTCGCCGGTCGCATCCCTGCCGGGCGGCGGAGTCAAGCGGCGCGCGCCGTCTGAGGCGGAGGAGCGGCTCCAGCAGGAAATCCGCGAAAAATGCGTCTGCATGACCCCTTCGCTTGCAGCGTCCTGCGACTTTTCGGCGCTGTACGTGAAGCCGGAGCGGGAGCGCCTGTTCCAAAACGGCGGAAAGCTGTCCGCATCGATGTTCCGTGCGGCGCGCGGCGTCGCGGCGGATGGATTTTCCGCCGTTTTTTCGGAGGACGGACGGTTTGCCGGATTGGTCCGGCGGCTTCCGGACGGCGGCTTCCGCTACTGCTTTGTGGACGCGTCTTTCGTCCGGCGGCCGGATTGAGCGCCGCCGCGTCCTGCGCGCCGTTTTTCTGCCTTTCAGCCGCCGGCCTCTTTTTTGGCGGACGCGCAAGGAATTGGAGGGGGCGCGGAGCGCGTGCGCGCATGAGCGCGCACCGACCGAAAGGGAAGCCCCGGAAAGTCCGGTGCCGCGCGGCCGCAGGCCCGCGGCATGCGCCCGTCTGAACAGCTGCCTGCGTCCTTCCGCGCAGTGCGTCCGCCCTTGACCTCTGAATCGATAACCGTTAAAGTAGATGTATGTTTGACGTGAAGGAAACGGAATTTTTTGACATTGAGGACGACGCGTTCGACACTGTCCTCGAGGCGGGCATCCGCTTCACGGGAACGATCCGGTTTGTCAAGCCGTTCATGATCCGGGGATCGGTCAGCGGCCGGATTGACGCGACGAGCGACCTTGTCATCGATTCCGGCGCGGAGGTGGAGGCAGACATTTCCGCCGCGCGCGTCCTTGTCAAGGGAAGGCTCCGCGGAAACGTCAGCGCGCAGAAGATGGTCTTCGTCACGTCGTCGGGAACGCTTGACGGCGACATCACGGCGGAGCAGGTGGTTCTTGCGCCGGGAAGCGTCTTTTCCGGACGCTGCACGATGCTGAAAAAATCTTGAATCAAACGGAAGTCAAGGCAATCGATATGAAGAAGAATCTTGCGAACAGTTTGGCTTTGCTGCTTCTGGTTCCGGCGGCGCTTTCTGCGCAGATTGGAAACGTCAAGCAGGATGCGCTCGTCCTCTACAACAACGGGCGGTATGCGGAGGCTGTCGCGGTCTGCGAGCAGGAGCTTGCGGACAATCCCAGCCGGCTCGACTCGTATGTCGTCATGTGCTGGGCGCTGGTGAAGAACAAGCAGTATTCCGAGGCGGAGCAGCGGGCGGCGGAAGGCTTGAAAATCAACGCCTACGATCTGCGGCTGTTGGAGTCGCTCGGTGAGGCGCGCTATTTCTTGGGAAAGAACAACGGCGCGATGGAGCAGTTCCAGAAATACGTCTCAAACGCGCCGGAGAACGGCAGCCGCGTCGGCGTTTCGTATTATTATATGGGCGAGATCTACATCCGTCAGGCGCGGTACCAGCACGCCGACATCGCCCTTTCCGCCGCCGTCAAGAAGGAGCCGCTGCTTGACAGGTGGTGGGTGCGCCTCGGCTATGCCCGCGAGATGGCGAAGAACTATTATGAGGCGGTCGCCGCGTATGACGAGGCGCTGCGCTTGAATCCTTCTTCCGTGGACGCTTCGCGCGGACGGGAGCGGGTTGCCGCAAAATTGCAGTGAAATTCCTGTGGAAATTCGTTTTATAACGACGGGCTGCCGGCTGAATCAAATTGAAAGCGAGTCGGCCGCCCGTTTTTTTGTCGAAAAGTCATTTTCTGTTTCCCTCAATCCGGTTTCTGCATCCGATGAAGCGGACGGCGGCACGATTTTATGCGTCGTCAACACCTGCGCGGTGACGCAGAAGGCAGAGCAGAAGGACCGGCGGCTCATCCGGCTTGCCTTGGAAAAATTCCCTCATGCGGCGGTCGTTGTGACGGGCTGCTATGCGCAGCTGGCTCAGGACGTCCTTGCCGGAATGGGCTTGCGTGTCGCGGTGCTTCCGGGCCAGCGGAAGAGTCGCCTCGAGCAGGCGGCGGCGCTGCTTCGGGAGCAGGTTGATTCCGGCGGTTTTTCCGCCGCCGCCTTTGCGGACGCGCTTTCTCGGACGGTCGCCGCGCCGCCGCAGGAAGAGGCGGGAACCGGGG
Organism: uncultured Treponema sp.; assembly: GCA_947176045.1. Lineage (GTDB taxonomy): Bacteria > Spirochaetota > Spirochaetia > Treponematales > Treponemataceae > Treponema_D. Next base: position 4,302 of record CAMWPF010000073.1, read on the forward strand.
AGCGTCCGTTCCGGCTTTCCACGGAATCGTTTCTGGCGCATTCGCGTCCGTCCATCAAGATTCAGGACGGATGCAGCAACGCCTGCACATACTGCGCGATCCGCCTTGCGCGCGGCCGTTCGGTTTCGCTGGATGCAGAGGAAGTGCTTTCGCAGGTGCGCCGGTTTGAGGCCGCCGGTTGTGCGGAGGTCGTCTTCACGTCAGTGAACCTCGCGCAGTACCGCGGCGCATACAAGGGGCGGACGGTCGGATTTGCGGAGCTTTTGGAGCTGTGCCTTGCAGAAACGGAGCGGCTGGCGTTCAGAATTTCCAGCTTGTACCCGGAGCTGGTGGACGGACGGTTCTGCGCCGCCGCCGAAGATCCTCGGGTGCGGCCGCACTTCCACCTTTCAGTGCAGAGCGGAAGCGACGCCGTCCTTCAGGCGATGGGCAGGCGGTACCGAGCGGCAGACGTGGCGGCGGCGTGCAGGCTGCTTCGCAGCGCGAAGCGCAATCCGTTCGTCGCCTGCGACATCATCACGGGATTTCCGGGAGAGACTGAAGACGACTTTGAGCGGACGGCGGCATTGTGCAGGGACTGCTCGTTCTCATGGATCCATGTCTTTCCGTTCAGCGCGCGTCCGGGAACGGCGGCGGCAGGAATGCGTCCCGCCGTCCCCCAGTCTGTCAGCGGACGGCGCGCGGCGTTCCTTGCCGCGCTTGCGGCGGAGCGGAAGAAGGCGTACATCGATTCCTGCCGGGGCGCGGTTCTTGACGCAGTGCTGGAGCCTGCCGAGCGGCGCTCCGTGTTCGGAAGCGCCGGAGGGCTGCGCCATCATGCGGTCACCGAGAATTTCCTGCACTGCGAGCTGTCCGTTCCGCACGGATGCGCGCTTCCTGCGCCGGGACGCCGGATTTCGGTGCGGATAGTGGAGGCTTCGGAGTCCGGCATGAAAAAGGGCGGCGGAACGGAATGCCTTGCCGAGCTTGTCCTTCCTCAGCCTTGCACTTGAAAAAAAAACGCCGATATTCTATACTGGCAAGACGTTTCGGGATGTAGCGCAGCTGGTAGCGCGTCTGCTTTGGGAGCAGAATGTCGCAGGTTCAAATCCTGTCATCCCGACATTGTGCGAGGGACGCGCCGCGGCGCGTCCTTTGTTGTTTCTTTTCAAAAAATAGCTGGCAGGCGCCGCGGAAAAACAAAAAGGCGCCTTTGGTGGCGCCCTGTACTGTGCCGCAATCTTTTGGAAGATTGGCGCACTGTCTGTATCCTGCTGCAAGCCGCAGTCCGCTGTATGGCCTACGTATTGTTCTGCGTCGGCACGCAGGATGTTTTTGTCGGAATCTGCATATTGCCTCCTTTCGCAAGCGGCCAGTGCAAGTCCTCATCTCTTTCCTGACCACAACTTCATTCTACCACAGCCTGCCGGAAATGCAAGCGCCGATTTCACTTTTTTTTGCGTTCCGGACCTTGTTCTGCCGGAGCGCGATTCAATGAAAAAGCTGTAATCTTTTGCCATGAACGTCCGAAAAGTATAGTATGAATACTTTTACGAGAGATGTCGATTTGCTGCACCGCGCCCTTGACGCGAACGCGCTCCGCTATCAGGTTTCCGCGAACAACCTTGCGAATTCCGAAGTGCCGAATTTCAAGCGTTCGACAGTCAGCTTTGAAAGCGAGCTGAAGCGCGCCTTCGATTCCGAAGAGCGGGCGCGGAACGGCTTCCAGCTTGCGCGCACGGACGAGCGGCACATTGCGCTGAACGAGCCGTACGACTACCGGGATGTCCAGCCGCGGCGCGTCCTCGACTATGCGGCGACGGCGAAGGCGAACGGAAACAACGTGGACGCCGAGACGGAGGCAAACACAATCCTCCAGATCCAGATGCAGTACCGGCTTCTGACGCAGATGACGAACTTTGAATTTTCACAGCTCAGCACTGTGATGAAGAAATAAGCGCAGCCTGATTTTCATGGGAGCAAACGATGGGACTTTTTACGAGCATTAACATTGCGGCGACAGGAATGAGCGCGGAACGGCTCCGTTCGGACGTCATTTCCAACAACATTGCGAACGCTTCCACGACAAGCACGCCCGAAGGCGGGGCGTTTAAGCGTTCCCGCGTGATTTTTGAGCCTGCCGCCGCGTCCCGTCCGCAGTGGCGCAGCCCGTTCTGCCCCGAAGACTTGGACAGCGGGCCGGGAAAGGGCGTGAAGGTTCGGGAAATCGTCAAGGACACGTCGGAGGGGCGGCTCGTCTACGATCCGAACCACCGGGACGCCATCAAGTCCGGGCCGAACAAGGGCTTCGTGGAATATCCGAACGTGAACATCGTCAACGAGATGGTCGATTTGATTTCCGCGTCCCGCGCGTATGAGGCGAATTCCACAGTGATTGAGGGCGCGAAGACGATGTTCTCCGCCGCACTGGAAATCGGACGCTGATTTAGGTATACTGTGAGCGGGGTGGAACAATGAAGATAGCAGAATTCTGAACAATGCAGATGACGCGGACGGATGCGGCGCATACGGGCGCATCGAAGCTTTCGGATATCGGCGCGCCTGCGGGCGGAATTCCTTCCGCAGCGGAGCAGGGCGCAGGACGGATGCGGCGCTCCTTCGAGGAGTACCTCGTGGACGCCGTTAAAAGCATGAACAGCCAGCAGCTGGAGGTTTCCAGCCTGCAGCAGAGGCTTGTCACGGAGCCGGACAGCGTCGACATCCACGATGTTACGATTGCGATGTCGAAGGCGCGGATGTCGCTCAATCTGGCGCAGTCCGTCATCGACCGGCTGGTGCAGGGCTGGTCCGAAATCACGACGACAAGATAAGTTTCAATCGGATAGATGTGTGCGGGGAGGTTACTTCTCAGAATTCATATACTATGATAT
>CAMWPF010000074.1 GCA_947176045.1 uncultured Treponema sp.
GTATGTTTGCAAAACTGACTCCCGGACAGGAAGTCCAGACCGTCGTCGCAGCCGTCTCCGGCGGCTGCATCTTTCTTGACTTGAACGCAAAAAGCGAAGGCGTTTTGGACTGCGCGGAGCTTTCCGACGAAAACGGCGTCTGCTCCGTGAAGCCGGGCGATTCCATCCGCGCCTACTTTCTTGGCGAGCGCGGCGGCGAGCTTCGCTTCACGACGAAAATCTCGGGACAGACCGCAGATGCGGCGGTTCTGGAAAACGCATTCCAAAACCGCATTCCGGTGGAAGGCCGCGTCGAACAAGAGCGGAAGGGCGGATTTGAAGTGTCTGTCGGCTCAGCGCGCGCGTTCTGCCCGTACTCGCAGATGGGATTCCGGCAGCGCGGCGAACCGGCTGACTACATCGGACGGACGCTTCCGTTCCTCATTCAAGAATACAAGGACGACGGCAGGAACATCGTCGTCTCGAACCGCGCCGTTCTGGAAAAGGAGCACGCCGCCCGGCTGGAATCGCTGAGCCGCACCATCACCGAAGGCGCCGTTGTGGAAGGAACCGTCCTGTCCTTGCAGGATTTCGGCGCGTTCGTCGGTGTGGACGGATTCCAGGCGCTCCTGCCGGCTTCGGAAATCGGACTGGAACGCATCTCCGACATCCATTCCGTCCTTTCTGTCGGACAGAACGTTACGGTGAAGGTCCTGAAGGCGGACTGGCAGCGCGAGCGCGTCTCTGTGAGCATGAAGGCGCTCATCGCCGATCCATGGGAAACGGCCGCCGCAACGTACAAGCCGGGAATGAAGCTGGACGGCACAATCGCGCGGATTGCCGAATACGGGCTGTTCATTTCGCTGGAACCGGGAATCGACGGGCTGCTCCACAGTTCCGCGCTGGAAGGCGTCGACCGCACCACGAACCTGCGCAAACGCTTCAAAACCGGCGGAAAGCTGTCCGTCCAAATCAAGGAAGTCAATGCGGAGGCAAGGCGCATTTCGCTGATTCCGGCATCCAGCGCGGAGCAGGACGAAACCGCCGCGCGCTACCTCCGCGACCAGAACGACGACAGCGAAACGTACAATCCGTTCGCGGCGCTGCTCAAATAGCCGCCGACGTTGTACATTGACAAATGAAGCGCCTATTGTTATTCTCTATTTTAAATTAGGGTTGACAATATGAGATGCACATCGACCATTGGAAAACGAACCGTCATCACCGCGCTGTTCGCGGCATTGACGAGCGCAAGCTGCTTCATTCAAATTCCGCTTCCCGGCGGCATCCCCATCATCATACAGGACATGATGGCGATGCTTTCCGGGCTGCTGCTCGGCCCGCTGTACGGAGCGGCGGCGGTTCTCATCTTCCTGATTCTCGGCTGCCTCGGCCTGCCCGTCTTTTCAGGCAAGGCGGGGCTGCACGTCATCCTCAGCGGGCCGACCGGCGGATTCCTCATCGGCTACCTGCTCGCCGCGTTCATCGGCGGACTTATCCTGCACATTTTCTACGCCTGCAAGCCGAAGGCGCGGACGGAGGACGGCGTTCCGCCGAAAGCGAAGCCTGCGGCGCTTGAATGGCTGTTCATTTCTATCGCCGCAGTTGCGGCGACAACCGTCATGTTCGCCGCCGGAATCATCGGATTCCACCGCATCTTCCCGGACAAGACAATGGCGCAAGTCGCCGCCGCCGTCTTGATTCCGTTCCTGCCCGGAAATATCGTCAAGCTCGCCGTCATGATTCCGCTCACCAAGAAAGTGCGCCCCGCAATCGCCAGCTGCACGGCGTGATTCGGAAGCAGCCATGGCAGAACCGCTCCTGCGCATTCAGAACGTCTCGCGCGTCTTCCCGGACGGAACCGCCGCGCTCAACAGCGTGTCCTTTTTGCTGCTGCCGGGCGAATTCGCCGTCATCTGCGGGCGCAACGGCTCCGGCAAAAGCGTCCTCATGTCGCTGATTGCGGGACTTGACGAGCCGACGTCCGGGACAATCTGCGCGCCGGACGCAGGACTGGTGTTCCAGAACGCGGACGCCCAAATCCTCGGAGAGACGCCGGAGGAAGACATCCTGTTCAGCCTGCGGGCAATGAAGATGGAAAAAAAGCTCCGCGCCGAAAAAGCAGAAGCCGCGCTGAAGCAGTGCGGCCTGCTTGAAAAACGGCGCGCGCAGGCGCGGCTGCTTTCCGGCGGTGAAAAGCGCCGCCTCGCAGTCGCCGGAATTCTCGCGATGGAGCGCGAACTGATCATATTCGACGAGCCGTTCGCCAATTTGGACTATCCGGGCGTCCGACAGGTCTGCGCCATCCTGCAAGAACTGAAGGCGCAGCGGAAGACTGTCATCGTCCTCACGCACGAACTGGAAAAAATCCTCGGCATCGCGGACCGCTTCATCGTCCTCGACAAGGGAAGCATCACGTTCGACGGAACGCCGCAGGACGGACTGGCGCACAACCTTGAGCAATGGGGAATCCGAAATCCGCTCGGCTCATACCGCGCCGCCGCGGAGCTTTTCTGGGGAAGCGTATGAAGCCGCCGAAAATCCGGGCGCGGACGCCGGCGCTTTTTTCCTATCGGAACGAAAATTCCATCGTCCACAGGATGCCCGCAGGCGTAAAAATCCTGCTGCTCTGCGTCATCTCCGTGCGGACGTTCAGCAACGCCGCATTCGGACTGGGCGGAGCGCCGTCCGCCGTGCCGCCTGCGCTCATTCCATGGCTCCGCACCGCCGTGTACGGAATCACCGCCTGCGCGGCGTTCTTTGCGGCGCGGACTCCTGCCGCAAGCCTCAAGAAGCTGGCCTTCGTCCCCGTGCTGGGCGTCTGCGTCGCCGCTGCCAGCCTCATTCCAAGCAGCGCGGATGGATTCAGAACCTACCAATTGAATGTCGGCGGACTGCTCGCCAGCCTGCTCTACACGTTCCGATTCCTCGTAACGGCGACCGCCGCGCTCATCGTCTTTGAAACGACCTCCCGGCTGCAAATCTACGACGCGCTTGAAGGCGTCGAAGACTGCGCGGCGCGAATCTGTCCGCCAGTCAGACGGCTCCGGCTGGCGCAGACGCTTTCCATCACCATCAGCTTCATTCCCGAAATCTTCAGCGCCTGGAACGCCGTCTCGCTCGCCGCGCGTGCCCGTTCCCCGCGCCGCCCGAAAAAACGCGCGCGCCTCCGAAACGCCGTCCGCACGGCTTCCGCAGAATGCGCCGCACTCCTCTTCAACCTGCTGCACTATGCCGAAGACACGCGCCGCGCCGTCGCAAACCGGGAGCCTCCTGCGGAACGCTGAACCGTTCCGCGCCGCATTTCATTCATCAAGATGCGGCTCTGCGGAAAGCTTCAATTCCAGCTTATGGAATGGAAAAATACACCGAGAGGAAATGCAGGACGCTTCCGGCAAGGACGAACAAATGCCACACCGAATGCATCCATTTGATTTTTTTCAACGAATAAAAGACGCAGCCTGCCAAATACGCGGCTCCTCCGGCAAGCAGGAAGGCAAGGCTTGCTTCCGGCAGCGCGGCCTTCATCGGCTTCATCGCAAACAGCACCATCAAGCCCATGAACACATACGTCGCCGCAGAAACCGCCCGCATCCGGCTTCCAAAAATCGCATAGAACGTCATCCCGGCAGCGGCGAGCGTCCACACAATTCCGAAAAGCGTCCATCCGGCGGCGCCGTGCAGCGCCGTCAGACAAAACGGCGTATACGTTCCCGCAATCAAAAAATAAATGGACGAATGATCGAACACGGCGAACACTTTCTTTGCGTTGTACGGCGTCAGCGCGTGGTACAGCGTCGACATCAAGTACAAGATGAAAAGCGCCGCGCCGAAAATTGCAAAGCTCGAAACATAATATCCGTGCAGTTCCACGGGAGCGTGGAATGCCGCCCGGACAGCCAGCAGCACAATGGCGGAAACCGAAAGCCCCGCCCCAATTCCATGAGTTATTGAATTGAAAATTTCCTCGCCGGTGGAATACTGCTTCGGAAGCGCCGCCGCCTCCCGCCGTTGCTTCCGGCGCAGCTCGCCCGCCTGAATGTTCCGCCATTCCTGCGCCGAGCCCTGCGCAGATGTTTCAAGTTCCATAAAACCGCACCTCCTTTTCAGTATTAGACTCGGAAATTGGAAAATCGTTGCAGCCATTCACCACGGCAACCGCCGTTTTGACAGAAAATTCATAGAACATCGGCGGAATTCTCAGTATATTAGAGGCATGACTGAAAAGCACTGTATGCAGATTTTGCAGGAACTGGCCGCAGAACGCGGGCCGCTGTGCGTCGGACTGGACACCGATCCGTCCTACATTCCCGACGCAATCATCAAGACGATTGGCTCCGCAGAAGAAGCGGTTTTGACATACAACAAGGAAATCATCCGCCGCATCGCCGCGGACAAAAGCGCCTGCTGCTGCAAGGTTCAGATTGCATATTACGAGGCGATGGGCCTGAAGGGCATGGCCGTCTACGCGCAGACGCTGAAGGCCGTCCGGGAAGCCGGGTTTACCGCAATTTCGGACATCAAGCGCGGCGACATCGCAAACACCGCCGCCGCGTACGCAAAGGCGCACTTCCGCGGCGACTTTGAGACGGACATCATCACGGTCAATCCGTACATGGGATTCGACACGCTCAAGCCGTTCGCGGAATTCTCCGCGCCGGAAAACGGCGGCAAGGGATTTTTCGCGCTCCTTCGCACGTCGAATCCGGGAATGACAGACATCGAGCAGCAGGAGCTTGCAGGCGGCGGACGCGTCCTTGACCGTGTCGCCGCAGAACTCAACCGGCTTGCCGAAACGTCCGCCCGCTCATATCCGGGGCAGACGTGCGCCCCGATCGGCGCCGTCGTCGGCTGCACGGAAGAAGGCGACGCCCGCGCCCTGCGCGACGCCTGCCCGGACATCTTCTTCTTGATTCCCGGATACGGCGCGCAGGGCGGAGATGCCCGGATTGCCGCGGCGCTGCTCGGCAGGGCGGGCGGAACGGTCAATTCATCCCGAGGAATCTTGTGCGCGTGGAAGAACGCGGAAAGTCTTGCGGAAAAACGGGAGCGCGGCTGCCTCTGCATGAGGGACATCGCCGATGCCGCGGCAAAAGCCGCGCTCGATGCAAAAAACGACCTGTTGGACGCAAAAAAGCAGGCTTCGCCTTGCTGAACTATTCTTATGTAGGAGGAAACTATGAAACCAGCTGTTGACTGCAAGGGAATTCCATATCCCGTCTATACAACGGCGCGCGTTGCAATGTGCGCTTCCGTGGACGGAGCAAGGCCGCGAGGTTCCGTCTCCCTCTTGAAAATTGAAATTTCCGGCGAAAAGGCGGGCGTTCCGCTTCCTGGACAGTTCTATATGCTCCGCGCGATGAAGACCGGCGTCCTTCTGGGGCGCCCCATCAGCATCTTCCACGCGGAACAGACAAACCACGGCGTCGAACTTCAGTTCCTGATTTTAAAGAAGGGAAAAGGAACGGCGGAACTGTGCGCGCTGGAAGCCGACGATGAAGTCCAAGTGCTCGGCCCGCTGGGAAACACCTTCCCGCAGCCGAAGCCCGGCGAAACAGTCTGCCTCGTCGGCGGCGGAATCGGCATCGCGCCGATCGCCGGATTTTCCGAAACGCTCGCTGACGGCTCCTACGACTTCTACGCCAGCTTCAAAAGCGGAAAGTACGGCACCGGCAGCCTCAGGCCGCGCAGGCTCGTCATCACGACGGACGACGGCAGCGAAGGGCTGCACGGAATGCTTCCCGTCGCGCTGGACGCGCAAAAACTGAAGGACGGCGGATACGCGGCAGTCTACGCCTGCGGCCCCACGCCGATGCTCGAATACGTCAAGGACATCAGCGAGAAAGCCGGAATCCCGTGCTGGCTGAGCATGGAGGCGAACATGGCGTGCGGCATGGGCGTCTGCCTCGGCTGCACCATTCCGACGACGGAAGGAAACAAGCGCTGCTGCAAGGACGGTCCGGTATTCGACAGCCGGCTCCTCGTATTCCCGAAGCCCGCCGCGTGCGAACGGCGGCAGCCGCTTTCCGGCGAGCCGGACTTGTCCGTAACCGTCGCCGGCGTGCGGTTTGAAAATCCGATCATCGGCTCGTCGGGAACGTTCGGATTCGGTTCGGAATATGCGCCCGTATTCGACGTGAACCGACTCGGCGGCATCGCCTCAAAAGGGCTGACGCTGGAACCCCGCGAAGGCAATTCCGGCACGCGCCTTTGGGAGACGCCGTCCGGCCTGATGAATTCCATCGGGCTGCAAAATCCGGGAATTCCGCACTTCATCGAACATGAGTTGCCGGAAATGCTCAAGCTCAAGCCGGTTACCATCGCGAACCTTTCCGGCTCCACGCTGGAATCGTACATCGAAGGCGCGAAGCTGCTCGACAAGACGGATGTTCCCGTCATCGAACTGAACATTTCCTGCCCGAACGTTGCAACCGGCGGCGCGGCGTTCGGAATGTCCTGCACTGCGGCGCAGACGGCCACCGAAGCCGTGCGCGCGCTTACAAAGAAGCCGCTGATTGTCAAACTGACTCCGCAGTCGCCGGAGCTTCTGAACGTCGCCATGCACTGCATCCAGGCAGGCGCGGACGGAATCAGCCTGTGCAATTCGTTCCAAGGCGTCGCCATCAACGTGGAAACGGGGCGCCCGGTCTTCGACAAAGTCAAGGCCGGATTCGGCGGCCCCGCCGTGCGTCCGATTGCGATGCGCCTCGTCTACGAACTGTACGATGAAATCCTCAAGCTGCCGGAAGCGCGGCGCGTTCCGATATTCGCAATCGGCGGCGTCGCTGAATGGCGGGACGTGGTGGAATTCATCATGGCGGGCGCGACAGCCGTGGAAGTCGGAACGAACACGTTCGCCAATCCGCTGACGATGATTGAATGCATCGACGGACTGCGCGGCTTCATGAAGCGGAAGGGCTACCGGACGTTGGAGGAAATGCGCGGCATCGCGCACCGCTAGGCGGCAAAAAAACGGCGGCTGCCCTTCGGGCAGCCGCACTCCGCGGAACTGCATCCGGTTTAGCGCGCAGCTGGCGCGGTGCCGGAGCCATTTTGCCGCAGGCAACAA
>CAMWPF010000075.1 GCA_947176045.1 uncultured Treponema sp.
CCCCCCCCCCCCCGGGGGGGGGCGGCCGTTACCTGTTTTTCCCCTAAAAACAAAAAAAAAATACCAACTCCCGGGCCGGGCCCGGTTCTAATTTCCCCGCGGCGCGCGCCCTTTTTTCGTTCCGCCGCGCCATCGTCCGCAGCCGGATGCCGTGCGGAATCTTGCCCGGCGCATTTCGTTCCGACGGCTGGCGGCGCCGCACGCCGCATGCCGGAAGCCTTCCCGTCGTCCGACGCGGACGAATCTTCCGCATCAAATCCGTTCCCGTCGTCCGACGCGGACAAATCCTGCATACAAAATGTGTTCCCGCCGACCGGCGGGGGCGGAAAATGCGCGACGGACAGCGTTCTGCCGCGCCACGGCATACGCAGGCTTCCTGCAAGGAGGAACCATGAAGCAGATTGAGGGCTTTTATCTGGGCGGCTTGAACAATGCGGCCCACTTTTCGTTCGTTTCGGAGGCGGCGGAGAAGGCCGCCGGGGATGCCGCCGTCGCGGAGAAGTGCGCGGAGCAGGTGGCGGCGCTGCGCGCGTGCCTTGCGGCGGAGGACGAGGGCCTTATGGTTTCGGCGAAGAGTCCGACGACCGACAAGATTTGTGCGGCGGACAGGCAGCGCGACGTGTTGTATTCGGGCTTCAAGAAGGCGGTGGCGGGGTACGAAGGCTTTCCGGACAAGGACATGGCGGAGGCCGCCGCCGTGCTGGGACAGCTCATCAGGATGTACAAGATTGACGTGCAGGGGCAGATGGACAAGGAGACGGGACTGCTCGTGAATTTCATTCAGGATTTGGAGACGAAGTGCGCGGAACAGGTGGCGGCGCTGTCGCTCGGCGCGTTCGTGGCGCGGCTCAAGGACGCGAACGAGAGCGTCCGAAGCCTCACGATGCAGCGCACCGGCGAGCGGGCGGCAAAGACGGCCGGAGCGCTGCGCGCGGCTCGGACGGCGTGCGACTCGGCGTACAAGGCGCTCGTGCAGAACGTGAACGCGCGCGCCCTGCTGGAGGGCGACGCAGAATACAGCGCGTTCATCGACTGGATGAACGCGCAGATTGCGCACTACCGGCAGGCAGTGCTCGGCGGACGGAAGGGCAGGGCGAAGGAAGCGAAAGAATCAAAGGAAGCAAAGGAGGCGGCGGAATGAGGCGGATGATGAAGCTGATGGAAGGATTGAACGGCGCGGCGCTCGCACTGTGCGCGGCGGTTTTGTGCATCGCAGGATTTGCTGGGTGCAAGGCGGAGGCTTCTGAAGAGGAGCCTGATTACGGTCCCCTTGTAATTGAGGGCAATGTGCTTGTGGAATGCGACCTGCAGGCGGAAGGCGCAATAGTAATTCCCGATATTGTAACAAGCATTGGAGTTGGTGCATTTGCCGGCTGCAAAGGTATTGAAAGTGTGGAAATTCCAGACAGCGTGACAATTATAGGACAGAATGCTTTTTTGGGATGCAGCAGTCTTAAAAGCATAACGATTTCGGACTGGGTACTAAGCATTGGAGATTATGCGTTTATGTATTGCAGCGCTCTTGAGGACGTGACAATTGGAAGCAATGTGCAGATCATTGGAGTGTGCGCATTCCGACTTTGCGAGAATCTTAGGAGCGTGACAATTCCAGACAGCGTGAGAAGCATCGGAGGCTTTGCATTTTCTTTATGTTATAATCTTTACAAGGTAATAATTTCAGACAATGTACAAGCAATTGAGGATAATGCATTCGGAGAATGCAGAAACCTTTCTTATGTGACAATTGGAAGCAGAGTGCGCTGCATCAAGGATTATGCATTTGCCGGGTGCGATTACTTGAGTGTTTCCTACAACGGAATGGAGAGTGACTGGAATCATATTACGATTAGTAATTATGCGGGTTTGGAGGGCAAGCTCGTTGTTGGATCAGATGGTTCTTGCTGGAATGCGCATGACGGTGTTGATATTCCTGCAGGAGTTGAAATTAAAGGCACTGTGCTTGTTCGTGTTGATACTAGTTCCTTAATAAGTGATTTAATCATTCCTGACTATGTGACGAGCATTAAAAGTGAGGCAGCCAATGGATGCTTGTCTCTAAAAAGTGTAACAATTCCTGACAGCGTAACAAATATTGATGATTTTGCATTTGCCTATTGCGACAATTTAGAAAGTATAAAAATTGGAAAGAGGATAACAAATATTGGGATGTTTGCATTTGCTCATTGCAAGAACCTTGACGGCATAACAATTCCTGATGGTGTAGAAAGCATTGGGGTAGGTGCATTTCAGGGATGCAGCAGTCTTTCAAGTATGAAAATTCCTAATAGCGTGACGAGTATCGGTGGTAGTGTATTTATTGGTTGTAGCAATCTTTCAAGTGTAGAAGTTTCGGGTAGTATAGAATGCAGAGGTTTATTTAGTAGTTGTTATAGTTATCCTGAGCAGATAATAATTTCAGATGGTTCGGTGCGCATTTCGGATTACTTGTTTTTTGATTGTAGCGGTCTTAAGAGCGTTGTAATTCCGAACAGCGTTACGCACATTGGAGAGGATGCATTTTCTGGATGCAGCAATCTTGAGAACATGGTGATTCCAGACAGCGTTATAAGTATCGGAGATGGAGCTTTTTCTGGATGCAGTAGTCTTGAGAATGTGACAATTCCGAGCAGTGTTACGAGTATTGGAAAGTATCCTTTTTCTGGATGCAGTAGCCTTGAGAGTGTGACGATTCCGAGCAGTGTTACAAGCATCGGAGCATATGCTTTTTCTAATTGCAGCAGTCTTGAGAATGTGGTAATCCCGACCAGCATTATAAGCATTGACGATGATGCATTTTCTGGATGCGGTAGTTTTAAGAGCATAATAATTCCAAACAGCGTGACAAATATTGGAAATGGAGCTTTTTCTGATTGCAGCAGTCTTGAGAATGTGGTAATTCCGAACAGTGTTACAAGTATTGGTAATGATGCGTTTTCTGGATGTAGCAGTCTGAAAGTAATAGCTTATGGCGGAACGCAGAGGGAGTGGTATGCGGTTGAAGGTATATCTGGATTGGCTGATTTAATTATAAACGGAAGTGATGGTTCAAATTGGAAATCAGGGGTATGTTACATTGAAGGCGATGTGTTTGTGCGGTGTATGAAAGATGTGGAAGGAACGGTGATAATTCCTGATGGAGTGACGGAAATAGGAAATGATGCATTTCGAGGGTGCGAGAGTTTGGAATGTGTGGAAATTCCAGACAGCGTGACAAGCATTGGAGACGAGGCATTTTTGGGTTGCAAGAGTCTTTTGAGTATGACAATTTCGGCTAATGTGACAAGCATTGGATGGAGTGCGTTTTCTGATTGTACCAGTCTTAAAACAATTTCTTATGACGGAACGGAAGATGAATGGAAAGAAATATGCGTGAATAAAGTTGGCTCGCAGGGAATTGATATAATTGTAGTTGGGAATAATGATCGGAAATGGTTTGTTCAGTAGCCCTTCCTTCTCCCTTCTGCAAAACTTGCCGTTGCCGGTGAAATTCGCTAGAATGTGCGCATGGAACTGTATTCAAGGGCGCAGGTGGTCGCCTTCACCGTGGCGGGAATGGCCGCCGCCGCGCTGGCTACAGGCGGGCTGTTTTACGTTTTTTCGCATAGTCCGTCCGCCGGCGCAGGCGCTTCCGGCGGAGCGGCCGTTGTTCCGGCGTATTCCGAAGCGGAGCCGTCCGGCAGCGGCGCCGCAGACTGGACGGTTCCGTCCGCCGCCCCCGTCGTGCCGGTTTCCGGCGACGCGCCGTACACGCAGGACGAAAAGCAGAACATCAGCGTCTACGACGCCTGCAACGGCGCGGTCGTCAACATCAACACGAAGATTACGGGCATAAACTGGTTTTTGGAGCCGGTCGTCACGGACGGCGGCTCCGGCTCCGGCTCCATCATCGACGAGCGCGGCTACATCCTTACGAACGTCCACGTCATCAAGGACGCCGCGAAGATCTACGTCTCGCTTTCCGACGGCACGCAGTACGAGGCGCAGGTCGTGGGGACGGACGAGGACAGCGACCTCGCCGTCATCAAGTTCAATCCGCCGGAAGGCACGGTGCTCCAGACGATCCCGTTCGGCGATTCGGCGCGGCTCAAGGTCGGGCAGAAGGTCATCGCCATCGGAAATCCGTTCGGCTTCGACCGGACGATGACGACGGGCATCGTCTCCGCGCTCGGCCGTCCGATAAAGAATTCCAACAACAGGATCATACGCAACATGATCCAGACCGACAGCGCCATCAATCCGGGCAATTCCGGCGGGCCGCTGCTCGACACGGCGGGGCGCATGATCGGCATCAACACGATGATCTATTCGTCGTCGGGCAACAGCGCAGGCGTCGGATTTGCGGTTCCGGCGGAAACTGCGGTGCGCGTCGCGAACGACTTGCTGAAATACGGAAAGGTCCGCCGCGGCGTCATACAGGTTTCCCTGGTGCAGCTCAACAACACGATCGCCCAGTATGCGGGACTTGACATTTCGCGCGGCGTCCTCGTCTCGCGTGCGGCGAAGGGCGGAAACGCGGAAAAGGCCGGCATCGTGCAGGGGACGCAGGCGGCGCGCTACGGCACGTCGATCATCTACCTTGGCGGCGACGTCATCACAGGAATCGACGGAATCGCCGTCAACTCCATTGCGGACTACTATTCCGCGCTCGAAAGCCGCCGCCCCGGCGATACGGTCTCCGTCACTGTCCGCCGGAACGGAAGAAGCCGCGAGGTTTCCATCACGCTCGCCGAGCCGGAACCGTCGTCGCGATGAGGAGGCTGCACGTCGTCTCGCCGTATGAGCCTGCCGGCGACCAAAAGCAGGCGATCGAGGCGCTGGCGGCGGGCTTCCTGCGCGGCGACCGCTACCAGACGCTCAAGGGCGTTACGGGGAGCGGAAAGACGTTCACGATGGCGAAGATTATCGAAGCCGTGCAGCGCCCGACGCTCATCATCAGCCACAACAAGACGCTTTCGGCGCAGCTCTACCGCGAATTCAAAGGCTTCTTCCCGGACAACGCGGTGGAATATTTTGTTTCCTATTACGACTACTACCAGCCGGAGGCATACGTTCCGGCGCGGGACTTGTACATCGAAAAGGACTGCGACATCAACGAGGAGATCGACCGGCTCCGGCTTGCGGCGACGTACAGCCTCATGGAGCGGCGCGACGTCATCGTCGTGGCGACCGTCTCCTGCATCTACGGCCTGGGAATGCCCGACCTCTACAAAGGAATGCGCGTCCATCTGGAAACGGGCATGGCGCTGGACACGCGCAAATTCGCCGAGCAGCTTGTCGCGCTGCAATACTCACGCAACGACGCGGTTTTGGAGCGCGGGAACTTCCGCATCCGCGGCGACGTCATCGAGGTCTTTCCGCCGTACATGGAGACTGACGAGGCGTACCGCATCCAGCTGGATTGGGAGGAAGTCGCGGAAATCAAGCGCTTCCACGTGATTTCCGGCGAGACGCGCGGGCTGTTGGACGAGACGGTCTTCTATCCGGCGAAGCATTTCGTCGTTCCCCATGACGTCCTGCTTTCCGCGACGGACCGGATTCAGGCGGAGCTTGAGGAGCGCCTCGCCGAATTCGGGCGGCAGCGCAAGCTTTTGGAGGCGGACCGCCTCAAATCCCGGACGACCTACGACATCGAAATGATGAAGGAGATGGGGACGTGTCCGGGCATCGAGAACTATTCCGCCCCCATCAGCGGGCGGAAGCCCGGGGAGCCGCCCGCGACGCTCCTGCACTATTTTCCCGACGACTTCCTCTGCCTCATCGACGAGGCGCACGTTACGGTGCCGCAGATCGGCGCGATGTACGAGGGCGACCGCAGCCGCAAGCAGAACCTCATCGACTTCGGCTTCCGCCTGCCGAGCGCGCTTGACAACCGCCCGCTGAAATTCGAGGAATTCAGCAGGAAGCTCAACCAGGTCATCTATGTTACGGCGACGCCGCGCCCGGAGGAAGTCAGGCAGAGCACGCAGGTCGTGGAGCAGCTCATCCGTCCGACGGGGCTGCTTGATCCGATTGTGGACGTCCGTCCGAGCGAGGGGCAGATGGAGGACATCTACCGCGAAATCAAGGAGCGGATTGCGCGGCGCGAGCGGAGCCTCGTCCTGACGCTGACGAAGAAGATGGCGGAGGACTTGACCGACTATCTGACGGAGCTGGAGCTGAAGGTCAAGTACATTCATTCCGAAATCGACACGTTCGAGCGCGTGGAAATTCTGAAGGCGCTGCGCGCCGGCGACATCGACGTCCTGATTGGAATCAACCTGCTGCGCGAGGGCATCGACCTGCCGGAAGTGTCGTTCATCGCCATTCTGGACGCCGACAAGATCGGCTTCCTGCGCTCCACGACGAGCCTGATTCAAATCATCGGGCGCGCCGCGCGCAACGAGAACGGCACGGTCGTCATGTACGCCGACCGCATGAGCGCCGCGATGGAGGAGGCGGTTTCCGAAACCAAGCGCCGCCGCGCCTTGCAGGAGGCGTACAACAAGGAGCACGGCATCACGCCGCACACCATCAGGAAGGCGGTGCAGGACATTCTGGAGCGGGAGGCGGCGGATGCGAAGGAGGCCGCCGGCGCGGAGCTGGAAGTGCTCAAGACGACGATGAACCTGTTCGTTCCGGCGCAGCGGAAGAAGCTGCTCAAGGCGCTGAAGGCGGAGATGGAGGCGTGCGCCGACCGCTTGGAGTACGAGCAGGCGGCGGCGCTCCGCGATCAAATCAAGGAAATCGAGCGGCAGTACGGCGCGTAGCCGTCAGAACTGCGGGATTTCCTTCGGCACAGTATACTTCCAGTCGTTCGCGTGACTGTTGGGGCGCAGCCCTGCGATGCGCTCGTTTTCGGCGCGCAGCTGGTCTTGGATCAGCTTCTTGAAGACGTCCATGAGCGGCTCCGGGTCTGCGTCCGGGCGCGCGATGCCGGCCGCCCGCAGCTCCTTGATGAGGTAGTAGCACGTCTCGATGGTCGAAACGCATTCGGGGCGCGGCTCCCGCTTGAACGTGAAGATGGAGCGGTACGAGCCGGCGAA
>CAMWPF010000076.1 GCA_947176045.1 uncultured Treponema sp.
CTCCTGCGCTACGTTACCGGCATGGCGAACATCCGCGACGTCATTCCGTATCCGCGCGCGCCGAAGCTCGCCGACTTCTGATTCACGGAGCCGGAACCCATGCGCATAACGGCGAAAAGCAAGGCCGCGTTCATCCGGCTCTGCCAGATGCTCTACCTCACGGCGGCGTTCTACGTCCAGAACAATTTGGACGCCTGCGCGTCGGCGTGCACGTTCGGCTTCATCTTTTCGTTCATTCCGATCCTGATGATGTTCCTCACCATCTTCATCGGCATCCTGCACGTGTCGCCGTCCATGCTGCAAGAAATCACGCATCTGGCGGAGCAAGTCAACAGCGTGTTCGACATCGACGGATTCATCAGCGGACTGTCCCGTGGAATTTCGGTCTCGTGGGTGAACGTCGTGCTGTCGGTGTTCATCATCTGGATGGCGCGCAAGCTGTTCCTGTCGATCATCAAGGGAATTTCGCGCATCTTCAACACAGTCGCGCGGCGGCGGCCGTTCGTGCAGCAGCTTCTGACAATCGCCGGGGAGCTGCTCATCGTCATCATCTGCGTCATCGTCTTCTTCGCGGCGTTCATCACGCGGCAGATTTTCTCGCTGCCAATCTTCGACAGCATATCGGGATTTGCGCCGCTTGTATTCGGCTCCATTTCAAACGCGCTCGTCAACCTTGCGCTCTACATCGTCATCTTCATTTCGTCCACGCTCGCCTACCGGTTCGCCTCCGGCACCAGACCGAAGCTCCGGCTGTGCCTTCTGCACTCGGCGCTCTGCACGGCGCTCTTCTATGCCTGCGTCCTCGTCATCTCGCTGATCCTGAACAAGGCGAAGTACAACACAATCTACGGCGTCCTCAGCAACATGATCATCCTGCTTCTGGAAGTCTACATCTTCTTCAGCCTGTTCATGTTCTTCGCGCAGGCAATCTACACGACGCAGTTCTTCACCTCCCTGCTGCTCGGCGAGCTGTACCTCCTGCCGCTGCACGACAGCACAAGCCTGCCGGACACCCTGCGGCGCATCCTGTTCATCACGCCGTCCGCCCTCATGACGAAGGAAAACACCGTGGCGTACCGAGCCGGCGAGCCAATCTACGCCCTTGATGAAACGGTGGAGGGCGTCTACTACATCGCAAGCGGAACCGTCGCCGAAGACCGCGGAGGAACGCAGATGTTCCACGACAAGGGGACGTTCTTCGGCGAGGTGGAATTCCTCCTGAACTGCGCGCGCCTCGGAACCACGACGGCAAAGACGGACTGCGAAATCCTCCGGATCGACAACAAGGAATTCGCCGATCTGATCGACAAGAATCCGAAGGCGGCCGTCAAGGCGGTGTCAAAGCTCTCGCTCCACACGGCAAAAGTTTATGGACGAAACGCCTGCTTTCTGGTATAGTGGGCAGATACTAGCACTTGCACAGGAACATTCGGATGACAAAGTACATCTTCATTACCGGCGGCGTCGTTTCCGGACTTGGAAAAGGAATCGCGGCGGCCTCCATCGGACTGATTTTAAAGAACCTCGGGCTGAAAGTCGTCAACCAGAAATTCGACCCCTACCTCAACATCGATCCGGGAACCATGAATCCGTACCAGCACGGCGAAGTGTTCGTGACGGACGACGGCGCGGAAACGGACTTGGATCTGGGGCATTACGAGCGGTTCACGGACACATCGCTCTCCCAGTCGTCGAATACGACGGCGGGACGCGTCTACCTTTCCGTCCTGACAAAGGAGCGCGAGGGCGGCTTCGACGGCGGCACGGTTCAAGTCATTCCGAACATCACCGAAGAAATCCTTCGGCGGATGCTCCTGTCAACGGAGGAGACGAAGGCCGACGTCATCATCACTGAAATCGGCGGCACGGTCGGCGACATCGAATCCCTTCCGTTCATCGAAGCAATCCGGCAGATAAAATACAAGGTCGGCGAGGAAAACTGCTGCTACATCCACTTGACGCTCGTGCCGTACATTTCGACGGCGAACGAAATAAAGACGAAGCCGACGCAGCACAGCGTGAAGGAGCTGCAGGAGCTGGGCATCAAGCCGGACATCATCATGCTCCGCACGGAAATGCCGATTGACAGCACGACGCGCGAAAAGCTCGCCGCGTTCTGCAATGTGGACTCCGCCCACATCATCCAGAACCTCAACGCAAAGTCGATTTATGAAGTGCCGCTCCAGATGGAGCAGGAAGGGCTTGGAAAGGCCGTCTGCGAAACGCTGGGAATCAAACAGTCCGGCTGCAATCTTGACGATTGGAAGCAGATGGTGGATCGCTTCAACAATCCGAAGCAGGCGGTTACAATCGCGCTTGTCGGAAAATACACCGGACTGCACGACGCGTACCTTTCCGTCGTCGAATCGCTCGTCCACGGCGGCATCCACAACGAGGCTTCTGTGGAAATAGATTGGGTTGACGCGGAGACGCTCTCCGACGACGCGGCGGCCGCGGAACGGCTCAAGGATGCAGACGGAATCATCGTGCCGGGCGGATTCGGCGACCGCGGCATCGAGGGCATGATCCGCGCCGCGCACTACGCGCGCACGCAGAAGCGCCCGTACTTCGGAATCTGCCTGGGAATGCAGATCGTCGTCATCGAATACGCGCGCAATGTGCTGGGGCTTGCGGACGCCAATTCCACAGAAATGAACGAAGCCACGCCCCACCCCGTCATCTGCCTGATGCCCGACCAAAACGGCAAGGTTCGCGGCGGAACGCAGCGCCTCGGCAAGTACGAATGCACGGTGGCGCCCGGCACAAAGGCAGAAGCCGCGTACGGCTCGCAGACGATTTGGGAGCGCCACCGCCACCGGTACGAATTCAACAACGCGTACCGCAGCAACTTCGAGAAGGCGGGGCTTGTCATCGCCGGAATCAATCCGGAGCGCAGCCTGGTTGAAATCGTGGAGGCGCCCGACCATCCATGGATGGTCGGCGTGCAGTTCCACCCCGAATTCAAAAGCCGTCCGAACCGCGCCGGCCCGCTCTTCCGGGAATTCATCCGCGCAGCCTGCGGGGCAAAGCGCTGACCGCCGGCAGGCGCGCAAAAAAGTTCATTCTGCTTTCCGCAAACGAGAAAATATATGGTATACTGGAGCTATATATTTTTTGGAGTTTGTTATGTAATCAGAGAGTGCTATTTTTATTACCCCCCCCCCAGACTACCTAAATCGCTTCTGGCGAGCATCTTTTTGACCTACGCGCTTCCGAGCGTGATGGTAGCCGTACTGTTCCTGTTCGTGAACGCAATCACGCTGGAGGAGCTGCTAATCGTCCTGTCCGGCCCCATCGGGGTGCCGTGGATGATCTTCATGGCGCTGATCGGATTCCTCATCTGCCGGAATTTCAGCAAGAAGTACTATGCCTGCGACGGCTCAGAGAAATCGGCCTCCGAACTTGCGCGGACGCTCAAATTCCTCCAGCGGACTTCCGCCATCCTCCCCATCGCCCTCTACCTTCTGGAGCCGCTCGTCTATCAGGCGAGCAACAATGCGCGCGGCATCGACTTTTCTGCGTTCCGCGGGCAGAGCGTGTATCCGCTGTGGTACGCCGGGCTGATGGGGCTCCAGCTGCTGTGCTCGCAGTTCTTCCTCCTTCAGACAATCCATATTTCCGAAAAGCACCTCGCCTGGGTTCCGTACACGGAGGACGCGCAGACGTTCTCGCTCATGATGCGCATCATGTACAACACAATTATGACGACAGTCGGACTTGTCCTGATCATTCTGAGCATCTTCACCGTGCCGTACAACAGCGACTTTTCGTTCGGCTACCTGCTCGTGCGCAAAGTGCTTCCGCTCGCGGTCATCGGAATTTTCATCATTGCCGCCGACTGCTACATCAACGTGCGCGACATTCAGGAAAGCGTCTCCGCAATCAAGCAGTTCAGCAGCCGCCTTTCCAACCGCGACTACACGATGGAGGCGCTTCCAGTTACGACGCGGTGCGAGCTTGGCGGACTGACGAGCAACCTGAACAGCTTCTTCCGCACGACGCGCGGCATCCTGCGCGGCATCGGAAGCACCGTCTCCTCGTCCCAAGAGACGGCGCGCGCGCTTTCCGACAGCATGAAGTCCGCCGTGAGCAACGTCAACAACATCACCGAAGAAATCGGAACGGTGAAGGAGGAGATGCGCGGAACGCATTCTGAAAGCGTGCGGGCGACCGGCGAGGCTGTCGGGCAGATTGCGGAAAAAATCAGCATGCTGCGCGCAAGCTTCGACCGGCAGACGGACGCAATGCAGCAGTCGTCGTCCGCCGTGAACCAGATGGTCGCCAACGTAGACAGCATCACGGCGACGCTCCGGAAGAACGAGGAGACGGTGGGGCAGCTTTCTTCCGCCGCGGAAAGCGGGCGGCACAGCGTCGAAGTCGCCGTGAACACCGCCGACACAATCAGCAGGCAGTCGGACACGCTCCTTGAGGCCGCGAAAATCATCCAGAACATCGCAAGCCAGACGAACCTGCTCGCCATGAACGCGGCAATTGAGGCGGCGCACGCCGGGGAAGTCGGCAAGGGATTCGCCGTCGTCGCCGATGAAATCAGGAAGCTCGCCGAGCAGTCGAACCAGCAGGGAAAGACAATCAACGACAACCTCCAGTCGCTTTCCTCATCCATCGGAAGCGTTTCCATAAACACGAAGCACGTGCAGGAGGAATTCGAGCGGATCTATGCGCTTTCGCAGAACGTCCAGAATCAGGAGAAGCAGGTCTTTTCGGCGATGACGGAGCAGAGCGAAGGCAACCGGCAGGTGCTTGACGCCATGCGCGACATTACGTCCTCTTCCGTGGAAGTCAAGGCGGGCGCTGAAGAAATTCTCGCAGACAGCGGCAGGATTTCTTCAGCGATGGACGTCCTTATGGAAGTAACCGAGCGGATAAACGCCCGCATGGACGACATGGCGCGCAACGCGGAGACTATTTCCGCCGTCATGGACGACACATTCCGCCGCACCAACGAAAACGCGTCCGGCATGGAGGCACTCGGCCGCGATCTGGGCAGCTTCCGGCTGTAAGCGCGGCGCCCGCGGCGGAGCGGCTCATTTCACGGCCTGCCTCCGCCCGGTTCTTCCGCGGTTCCAGTTGACACAGTTTGATAACGATGTTATAATAACATCGTTATCAAACAAGGGCGGCAGGCATGAGGCGGAAGGACGATCTTGCAATCGACAGAATCAAAGAGTGCGCGAAGGCTGAATTCCTTGAAAAGGGATTTGAAGGCGCGTCCATGCGCACAATCGCCGAGCGCGCGGGCTATACGACGGGAATCCTCTACGGACGGTTTGCCGACAAGAGCCGCCTCTTCCGCGAGCTGGTGCAGGAAGGCGCCGACGAGCTGTCCGCCTATTATTCGGACGTGCAGGAGGAATTCGCGTCGTTTCCGGCGGACAGGCAGCGCAGGGAAATGCATTCCTACGTGGACGGCAAGGTCGGCGAGATGGTCGACATCATCTACCGCCATTTCGACGCGTTCAAGCTGATTGTCTGCAAAAGCGCAGGCTCGGGCTACGAATACTACATCGAAAAAATGATAGACATCGAGACAGAAAGCACGGAGCGCTTCATCCGCACGCTCAACCGGGCGGGCATCAGGACGAACGAAATCCGCGCGGACTTGAGCCATATCCTTGCGAGCGCGCTGTTCAATGGATTTTTTGAAGTCGTCGCGCATGACTTTCCCAAGGAATACGCGAAGGCGTACATCAGGCAGCTTCAGGATTTTTTCAACGCCGGATGGGACAGCCTGCTGGGGCTTGCGCCGGAGGACGGACGGACGCGGCAGCAGTGAGGGCGGCCTGCTCCGCCTTCAAGACGGGATTTTCCTTGTCTAAAAGTTAGCTTATGCTAATTTTAATAAATGCAACAACCTTCAAGGAGGATTATATGAAACAAAGGCAGGCAGGAGGACGGCAATGAAAAAGAAAAGGAGCAACATATCCGAACTGATGCAGTTTGCGGGCAAGCATAAGTATCTTACTTATTCTTCGTGGGTGCTGTCGGTAATAAGCGCGGCGCTGGCGCTGGTGCCGTTCGTTTATATTTTCTTTATCGTAAAGGAAGTAATATCCGTCGCGCCCGACTTTTCGCAGGCAACGCATATAGTTTTTAACGGCTGGATGGCGGTAGTGTTTGCGCTCGGTTCAATAATAGTGTATTTCGGTGCGCTTATGTGTTCGCATTTGTCCGCGTTCAGAATTGCGGGAAATATGCGCAAAAAGACTATGAAGCACATAACCGAACTTCCGCTCGGCTTTATAGGCGAGGCGGGCAGCGGCAAAGTGCGCCGTATCGTCAACGAAAGCAGCCGCGCAACCGAAACGTTCCTTGCGCACCAGCTTCCCGACATGGCGGGCGCCATAGCAACGCCGGTAGGAATGATAATAATGCTGTTTCTGTTCGATTGGCGGTTCGGACTTATCAGTCTTGTGCCCGTAATTGTAGGCTTTTTGTGTATGTTCAAAATGGCGGGCCCCTCTATGGCGGAGGATATGAAAAAGTACAACAGCGCCTTAGAGGATATGAACAATCAGGCGGTGGAGTACGTTCGCGGCGTGCCCGTAGTCAAAACGTTCGGGCAAACGGTTCATTCGTTTAAAAAATTTCAAGGCTCTATTGATAATTACTACAAATTCTGCGTAGCGTACTGCAAAAAGTGCCGCGCGCCCATGCTGTGGTTTACAGCGCTTATCAACAGCGCGTTTGCCTTCCTTATCGCGCTTGCGCTTATTCTCGCGGGCGGTCAGCAAATTACTCAAGGCGTGCTTTTGAATTTCATTTTCTACGTTATTTTTACGCCTATAATCACAACCGCGCTTACAAAAGTTATGTATATGAGCGAAAACGGAATGATAGTTTCCGACGCGTTGGCGCGCATACATTCCATACTCGACTTAAAACCCTTGCCCGAAGTGGCAGAAAGCGAGGACATTCAGGATAATTCGGTTGAGTTTGATAACGTGTCTTTCCGCTATTCAAACGCAAATACCGACGCGCTTAAAAACGTAT
>CAMWPF010000077.1 GCA_947176045.1 uncultured Treponema sp.
ATATATACCTGCAGGCGTATGCGCAGGGCGTTCCTGTTGAACAGGTTGACGTATCGAAGTGGACGCGGCCGCTGTC
The DNA here is from genome assembly GCA_947176045.1 of uncultured Treponema sp. Lineage (GTDB taxonomy): Bacteria > Spirochaetota > Spirochaetia > Treponematales > Treponemataceae > Treponema_D. The sequence continues at coordinate 77 of CAMWPF010000077.1, forward strand.
CCATGCGCAGCGCGAGGCGCTGTGCGGCGTCTGCGGAGAAGCGTGCCGCCGGTTCTCTGCTTCTGAAGTCGGCGTGCGCGTCCATGCAGCCATCGCCGCCGGACGGTTGGTCCGCACCGATTACCTGTTCAAGATGGGAGCGGACGGCTATCTTGTAACCGGCTCCATGGACCTTCTGTTTGAGGACGCGGACGGAACGTATGTGATCATTGATTACAAGACGGACGGAATTGTTGCTCCGGAGCTGTACTACGGACAGCAGGCGTGCTACCGGCAGGCCGCGGCGGAAATTCTAGGCGCGCCGCTTTCCTCGGTGCGGTGCGTCCTGTACTACGTGCGGTTCGACCGCTGCGTCGACATCACCGACAGGACGGACGTTCCGCTTTCCGCAGAATTGTTCCGCCGGCTTTCAGAAGAAGGCGCTGATGCGCCGGCCGCCGTCGATGGAGCGGACGTCATCGGATTCCCGTCAAGTCCTTGACGACTTCTCCGGCGATGATCAGCCCAGCGACAGGCGGAACGAACGCGACGCTGCCGGGAACGCTGCGGCGTCCGGCGTCCGCGGGCGGCTCATCTGATGCGGCGGCGCTGCGCGGCGGCTCTGTGGAATAGACTGCCTTCACGTTTGTGATGCCGCGCTTCCTGCATTCCTGCCGCATGATGCGGGCGAGCGGGCAGACGCTTGTTTCGCTGATGTCAGAGACATGGAATTTCGTTGGGTCGAGCTTGTTTCCTGCGCCCATGCAGCAGATAATCTTCGTGCCGCTTTCCTTCGCCTGAAGGATCAGCTGGATCTTCGCTGCGACGGTGTCGACGGCGTCCACCACATAATCGTAGTCCTCAAAATGGAACTGCCCCTTCGTTTCGGGAAGGTAGAAGCACGTGGATGTACGCACGCGCGCCGCGGGATTGACGTCCAGAATCCGCGCCTTCATCACATCGACCTTGTACCGCCCCAGCGTGGAATGCGCCGCGACAATCTGCCGGTTCACGTTCGTCAGGCTCACCGTATCGCTGTCGATGAGGTCGAGCTGCCCGATTCCGCTGCGCGCGAGCGCTTCTGCGGCGAATCCGCCCACGCCGCCGATTCCGAACACCGCCACGCGCGCGCGTTCCAGAACCTTCATCGCGTCCGCGCCGAGCAGCAGTTCCGTCCGGGAGAAGGGCTGCGGAAGGGGTGCGCTAGATTCCGGCACAGCGGGACGCCGTCTTTTCCTGCACGTAGGCGATGAATTCATCCAGCGCGAACGTCTTCTGCCCCAAGCCGCTTGACTGGCGGAAGCGGACGGAGACGGTCCGTTCCTCCGCCTCCTTCTGTCCGACAATCAGAATGTACGGCGGCTTGTGCTCATGGGAGATCGCCTTGATCTTGCCCTTCATGTTGTCGTCCGAAAGGTATGCGTTGGAGCGGATTCCGGCGGCGCGCAGCGCGTCGTTGACCGTCCGCGCGTACTCGTCGTAATTGTTGCTGACCGGAACGACCGCCGCCTGCTCGAAGTGCAGCCACGCCGGGAACGCCCCCGCGTAGTTTTCGATGAGGATTCCCAGAAAGCGCTCCAGCGAGCCGAGCACGGCGCGGTGGAGCATGACGGGGTGGTGCTTCTGATTGTCCGAACCGATGTACTGCGCGTTGAGCCGCTCCGCGCTGGGAAGCTGGTAGTCCACTTGGATTGTTCCGCACTGCCATCTCCTGCCGAGGCAGTCCGTGAGCTGGAATTCCAGCTTCGGGCCGTAGAAGGCGCCTTCGCCCGGCTGCAGCTCGTATGCAAGTCCGGCGGATTCGCACGCTTCCGCAAGCGCGGCCTCCGCGTGGTTCCAGTCCTCCTCCGTTCCGACATGGTCTTCAGGGCGCGTGCTGAACATGACCTTGATGTCCTTGTCGAATCCGAAGTCCTTGTAGATGTCCTTGAGCAGCCGGCAGAACTTCGCGACTTCCGCGCCGATCTGCTCCTCCGTACAGAGGATGTGGGCGTCGTCCTGCACGAAGCCGCGCACGCGCATGATTCCGTGCAGGGTGCCGCTCGGCTCGTTGCGCACGTCGTGTCCGAATTCTGCGAGGCGCATCGGCAGATCCTTGTAGGAGCGCTGCCGCGAATTGAAGATTTCGATGGCGCCCGGGCAGTTCATGGGCTTGACTGCGAAAAGCCGCTTTTCGCTTTCGGTGATGAACATATTCTTTTGGTAGTGCCCCCAATGCCCGGAGCGCTCCCACAGGCTGCGCGGCATGATTGCCGGCGTGTTGACTTCCTCGTAGCCGTCGCGGCGGATTTTGTCGCGCACGTAGTCCTGCACGGTTGTGTACAGCCGCCAGCCGTTCGGATGCCAGAAAATCTGCCCCGGATTTTCCGGCTCAAGGTGGAACAAGTCCATTTCGACGCCGAGCTTGCGGTGGTCGCGCTTTTCGGCCTCCTCAAGCATCTTCAAATGATCCTTCAAATCGTTCGGCTTGGAGAAGCAGAGCGCGTAGACGCGGGTGAGCATGGGGCGGGCGGAATCGCCGCGCCAATAGGCTCCGGCGACCTTCTGAAGCTTGAACGCCTGCGCGTTGATTTCCCGCGTGTTGCCGACGTGGGGGCCGCGGCAGAGGTCGCGGAAGCCGTCCTGCTCGAACGTCGTGATGGCCGTTCCGTCGGGCAGATCCTTGATCAACTCGATCTTGTACGGCTCGTCCGCGAAAAGTTCCAGCGCTTCCGCCTTGGAAACTTCCGTGCGGACGAAGTCATGGTTTCCCGAAAGGATCCGGCGCATTTCCTTTTCGACGGCGGCAAAATCGGTTTCGGAAAACTGCACGTCCGCAGGAAAATCAAAGTCGTAGTAGAAGCCATTGTCGATGGCAGGACCGATTGCAATTTTTGTTCCTGGAAACAGATGGAGCACGGCTTCCGCCATGACATGGGCGCAGCTGTGGCGCGCCGTTTGCAGCTTTTCATCAACAGCCATTTCTTACCGCCTTTTCTTCTATGAATTGCCTTTTAGAATAGCTTTGCGCGCGCTGTTTGTCAATCCGCCTTGTTTTGAGGAATATTTGACTTTTTCGTCGGAAGGCGGTATATTTTGAATCGCAGATGCCTTGCATCGTTGTTCCGGGGGTGCACCGGTTTCGACGGATGCGGGAATGCGTGTGCTGCAAGTGGGCGTGAAGGTGCCCTGAACTGACGAAAAAAATAACTGCGAAACGTAGAGAAGACGAAGAGTCTGAAAACGAACAGTTCGCTCTTGCCGCGTAAGCGGTTCGAGCCGGAGTCCCTGCCGCGCTGTTCCGAACGGCGGGAGGCTCTGTTGCTGACCGGAACTTGATGCGCCGTTTTTCTGGCGGCGGCGCGTGACAATCTGCTGGAATACGGAAGAGACGCTTGTGATGCTGCTACCTTTTCCCGACAAATACCTCGCATCACTACACTTGTAGACGCGCACGGATTACGCACTCGGACGGGGGTTCGATTCCCCCCATCTCCAAAGCCCCGCGGCTGAAAGCCGCGGGGCTTTTTCGTGTGTCCGCGAAGATGCCTTTCAGGCGGACTTTTTTGAACAGAGGGCCGTTTTTCTACACCTTGAACTGGTCGATCTGGCTTCCGATGCGGTAGATGGAGCCGGAAATCGACGTCGCCACGTTCAGCAGGGAATTTTCGTTTTCCTCAAGGTTCTTGATGTGGCTTTCCATTTTCTGGATGTGCTCCTTCACGAGGTCGGAAGACTGCTTGAGGCTGGTAACATCTCCGATGATTCCGCGCTGCGACTGGTCGACGCCTTCGCTTGCGCCGCGCACCTGCACCGTGGCGTCGTTCATGTAGCCGAGCGCCTCGCTGATCTGCTTCGAGCCTTCGGTCTGCTCCTCCATCGCGCCCTTTATCTGCTGCACGAGCGTTCCCGTCTCCTCGATTTTCTGGTTCATCGCCGAAAACGACTTGTCCGACAGCTCCGACGCCTGCACGACGCTTGAAATCGATCCGAGGATGCCGGTGAGCTGCGTGCCGATTTTCTTGGACTCAGTGGACGACGTTTCGGAAAGCTTCCTGATTTCGTCGGCGACGACGGCGAATCCTTTTCCCGCCTCGCCCGCATGCGCCGCCTCGATCGCCGCGTTCATGGCGAGCAGGTTCGTCTGATCCGCAATCGACGAAATGACCTTGTTCGCCTCGTTGAGCATCTTTGACTGCTGCTCGATCTGCTGGATCTGCTTGTTCACTTCGCGCGACTGCTGGATGCCCTGTCCGACGCGCTGCTGGAGGCTGTCGAATTCATCCGCCATCTTGTCCACGGAAGCTTGGACGGAGCCGATGTTCCCGATCATCTGCGTGACCGCCGCCGACGCCTGCTCCACGCCTTCCGTCTGCTTCTGCAGGAGGTTGCGCAGGAGCTCCACCGCCTCCGAAATCTTTCCCACGGCGGAAACGGAGCTGCCGACCTTTTCGTGCTGGCTCGTAATCTCCGTGTTCACGTCCTTGATGAAGCCGATCATCTGCGACAGGAAGTCCGAATTGTCCTGCACCATCGCACCGAGGCGCTCGCCGTAGCCGTGCAGGTCTTCCTTTGTGCCCTTCAGCTCGCTGACGATTGTCTGGAGCTTGCCGGAGAACGTGTTGAATCCTGCGACCAGCCGCCCAATTTCATCGTTTGAATTCGCCTCGAGCCGCCGCGTCAGATCTGCGTCTCCGTGCGCGATGCCGTCGATTGCGGAGCTGATGCGCTTGAGCGGCCTGATGGAAATGTCCACGACGATGATTCCGGCAAGGACCGCCGCCGCGAGCGCGGCAAGCGCGATGGCGATCATGTTGCGCAGTAGCTCGCCGATTCCGCCGAAGAAGTCGGTGTACGGCGCGATGAGGACGATCGACCAGTCAGTTCCAGGAACGGGCTGGAAGGCGGAGGACATTTTCCGCTTCTCCTGCTCGTCATAGTAGGTGGCGTATGCCGTCTCGCCCGCCTTGATCCTCCCGATGATTGGAAGCAGCCCCTGGCTTGCCCCGTCGTCGATTTGCTTGTGGTCCTTGACGAACGACTCATCCTCGTGGGCGATGTAGGCGCCGGTCTTCATGCTGACGATGAACGGATGGGAGTCCTTGCCCACGCTGATGTTCGCCACGGTGCGGCACAGGTCGGTCGCGTCCACAACGGCGGAAATTTCTGCGATCTGCCTTCCGCCGGCATCGAACACGGGAACGGCGTAGAACGTGCACAGATGTCCGTTCACGGCGCTCCAGTTGGGATCCATGAGCGCCTTCTTTCCCTGCATAGAGACGGCAAGGTACTCGCGGTCGTGCAGGTCGCTCCATTTTCCGGTCGTCGCGTAGCCGATTCCCTGTTCATTGAAGAATCCGAGGCCGAAGTACTTTGCGCTTCCGCCGGTCGCGCTGTTGACGAGCTTCCATTTTTCATACATGTCGGCCGAAGGATCGCGGATGAAGCTCAAATTTGCAAGCGACTCGAGCATCTTGAATTCGCCAGAGTTTATATTCTGAATTTCTGCCGCCGACGCATGCGCCAGGTCAAGGTTTCCGGTCTCAATCGCATCAGAAAGCTCCGCGCTCGACTTTTGATATGAGAACAGCACGATGCACGAGCTTGACAGCAGGATGACAGCAATAATGGCAAGGTTGATTTTTCCTTTCAGTCCGAACATAAACGCTCTCCTGTTTTTTGATTGCCGTCGCTCCAAAACGGCTCCGGCGGTATTTTGTATAAATTATATTATGTGCCGAACAGCGCCAAAAAGCAAATAAAAATTTCGGTTTGATTTTATTTTATGGAAGCGGTACATTGTGTTCATGGTATATGCGGAAATAGAAGACAAGGAGCTGCGCGCGCATCTTGCCTCGCTGCCGAGGGACGGCATGGCGGTCTTTGTCATGGCGGGCGGACGGATTCGCGGCGCGCTGTTCCATGGAACGGAATTTGTGAACAGGATGCGCGTCCAGCACGGGTTGGGAGTCTTGGAGACGATGGTGCTGGGGCAGGCCGCCTTGTGCGGCGCCCTCATGATTCCAATGATGAAGGGGCGCGAGCGCATATCGTGGAAGTATGAATCGGACGGACCTGCCGCAGGGTTTTCCATTGAGGCGGATTCCGCCGGTTCTGTCCGCGGCTTCCTGTTCAATGAGCGGATTCCTGTGGAGGCGCCGATTTCCAGCTGGGATATACGTCCGTTCCTCGGAACGGGGACGATGACTGTCTCCCGGATTCATGCGGAGGACCGCTTTCCGCGGACAAGCACGGTCGCCGTCGGTTCTGGGAGCATAGCGGACGACCTTGCCGCCTATTACGGTCAGTCGGAGCAGGTGCATACGGCGTTCAATACGGGGATCCAATATGATTCGGCAGGACGCGTCGTCGGCGCGGGCGGAATGTTCCTGCAAGTCATGCCGGAATCAGGCGGCACAATCGGCGCCGAGCCGGATTCCGGCGGAAGGCCGCTTCTGGAGGCGGTGGAGCTTGCCTTTCGGACCGCGCCGTCGCTCGGCCAATGGTTCGGCGAAGGAGGCTCGTCCGACGACTTGATCTACGGGCTGTTCCGGGAGTTTGCTCCGTCGGTCGCCGTCCGCAGGGACGTGTCCTTCTTCTGTCCATGTTCGGAGGAGTCGTTTCTGGCGCAGCTCAGGGGGCTTCCCGCATCCCAGCTGGAAGAAATCCGCCGGGACGGACCTGATCCGCTGGAAATCTGCTGCCGCAATTGCGGCAGCGTCTACCGAATTCCGGTGAAGGGCGTGTAGCAGGGGCTTGCCGGCGGCGGAACGCCGCCGGCCGATGTCCATGCCGCGCCGCCTGCAAAAATCGCTCAAAGTTCGTTCAAAAATATTGACTATCTGCGGTATGATTAGTATATTTCTCATATTGGTTCAAAAAATTAAACCAATAAGCCGCGCGGCGTCCTGCTTTCCCGCAGCCCCGCGCCGGAAAATATGGAAAATCCTGTATGCAGGGAGGTAGTATTG
>CAMWPF010000078.1 GCA_947176045.1 uncultured Treponema sp.
CTGTTTAATAATATTTGTTCCGATAAGTAAAAAGAGACATTCCTGTTATTTTTCGGAATGTAATATTTTTGAAGGAGTTTTACATGAAAAAGGTCTTTCAGGGCTTTGTAAATCTTGCTCTTCTTTTTGCGCTTTGCGTTCCTGCGTTCAGCCAGCCCAGCTCAAAAAGTGTGGAGACATTCGTAATCGATAACTTCGATACAGAGCAGGAATGGACTTGGAACGTAAATGCGAGCCGTTTTATTGCGGAAGGTTATCCGAAGTACGGCTACTTTGACGGAATGCCGAATTCCCTCAAGCCGTTGCGCCGCGACGGAGACCCGGATCCGAAGGTTTTCGGCGTGCAGGTGGCGTACAACCGCAAGGGTGACAACTGGTTCGAAGTCTATCCGACTCAAGACGGCGAGCCGTATGAGATTCCGCTGATTGGGAGTGTCGATCACTTTGACTTCTGGGTATGGGGCGCCAACTACCTGTACTTCCTTGAGATTCTGGTTCGTGATGCGAACGGACGCGTCTATGTGCTTCCCGCCGGAAACCTTGCGTTCAACGGGTGGAAGAATGTCATCGTTTCAATTCCGGGATGGCTCACGCAGCACTCCCGCCTGCGCTCCGGGCCGGAGACGATGTTCTTCGTCGGCTTCCGCATCCGCAGCGATTCGTCGGAATTTGTCGATGACTTCACAATCTATTTTGACAACGTGAAATATATTTCCAATTCACTTTCTTTCATCTACGATGGCTATGAGCTTAGAGACACAGACTTCGGCAACGCGGAGACAGGTTCTTCCGCCTCCTCCGGCAGCAGTTCGAATTCCAGCGGGTCATCTGATTCGGAGGCGAAATAATGAAGAAGTTTCTTGCAGCAGCAGCAGTTTCCACCGCGTTCGTGCTTGCCGTTTCGGCGCAGAACAGCATTGTTGATGAGTCGAATCCGGAAACGGTCGGCAATGATTCCGCCATGCAGGCGCTCCGCGAAGTGTCTTTGGATAAGTTCGAGCGGGAAGGCTCATGGGGCGTCCATATTTCTCCGGATTACGGCGTCATCAGCGCGCGCCTTTTTGAAGGCTCGCCTGCCATGAAGGAGCCGCTTGAGGAAGACGAGGGCAACGAGGATGCCGATACGTTGGTGCTTGGCGTCAAGGTTGAATTTTTCCGCCGCGGCATCAATTCGTTCTATATCACTTCGCAGCGTCCGATTCCAGTGGAAGGAATTACGAAGACTGTTTCTGTCTGGGTTTGCGGACGCAATCAGGATCACGACTTGTTCCTGCTGGTTGAGGATTATTTCGGCCGCAGCTACGAATTGTATTTGGGAAATCTCGGCTTCAGCGGTTGGAAGAAGCTGACGTGCGTCATTCCTCCGACTCCGGATGGAGAGCATGGAATTGTGCAGTCCAGTCCGTATTATGGCGACAGGCCGGGACTGCGGATCGTCGGATTCCGTGTGGATTGCGATCCGCTGCTTGCCCGCGGCGCATACTATGTGTATTTTGATGATCTCCGTGCGGTTACGGATCTGTATGATATGGAATACCGCGACGAAGATGATATGGCAGACAACTGGTAGCCGTTTGGTTCATGCTCCTGCTTTTTCGGTTGGTGCGTGAATCTGGCTGCAATGTCTTATAAAGGCGAAGGAATCATGTCGGTTGTGCCGGGATTCCTCCGCCTTTTTTATTGGCGGTTGGACACTCCGAAAGATGTGCCGATGCTGGGCGCCTTTATTTTTGAAATCGCCGGACTGCCGTCTGGAAGTCGGCTCAGGACGCTGCGGTCGGCGGGTTGGGGCGGTGTCGGGGGAATGGTCAGCGCTGTTCCGTACGGACGGCTTCAAATGTTCCGTAGCGCTCCGCCGGAACATGGCTGCCTGCGATTTTGTAAAGACGGGAACGGCTTTCCGTGCGCGTCTGTTCAAGAATTCCCATCCGGGATAGAACCCAGATGGCGAGTGGCGCGTGCTGTGCGGCGGAGGCCGGCAGCTCCTTGTCCTGTGAAAGCGCGTCGGCGAGCATCCGTGCGGAAAATTCCGGCGGAATGCTGCCTGGCAGGAGCGAAACGTAGTCCTTTGCGTCCGAAAACGTCCGTTTTCGGATGATTTCATCAAGCCTTTTATCTGTCTTCAGCCAGTTCCGCCGGAACCGCCTGCGTCCGTTCTGGGACTGGACGGGCGCAGGCGTCCGCCTTCTGATTTCTGTGGCGCGCACTTCAAGAACTTCCAGGGAGAATCCCGTTTGCAGGAGGACTGTGCGCAATCCTGTCAGCTCCCGGAAGAGGCTGTATATGCTTGCCGTCTTCGGACTTTTCCGGGAGGAGATGCATGCGCCGTCTTCGTCGTGCAGTTCGATTGTCTTTTTAACGATGAGCGGATAGACGACCGTACATTTCCTTCCCCGGCCGAGCGCGTCGCGCAGCTTGGGAAGGAGTTTGGAGAGGCTTCCTGTTTGGATTTCAGTGACGCTTCCGTTTTTGTCAAGGATGTCGTAGATGTGCCCGTCGCAGGCGGCCTCCATGACGCTTCCGTCTTCGAGCGCATACAGCGCCTTGAGCGTCCGATGGAGCGAACTTTCATTGAGCGTGCTTATCATTTTTCTTTGTTTCTTGCACTATACAAGTATATACAAAAAAGAAGTTTCGTCAAAACAATTTTTCATTTTCGGCAGTTTTCTATGTTGACATTAGAATTGTTTCCGCTAAAATGAACTTAAGTGGGAATAAGTGGTAAATAGTGGCAGGTTGGTGGTGTGAATTTGCTGACGGGAGAATACAGGAACACATTGGACGAGAAGGGCAGGATTCTGTTTCCTTCCAAGCTCCGTTCCTGCATTTTAGGCCAGAGCATCTGGGTTACTCAGGCGCTCGACCGGTGCCTCTGGCTGTTCGCGCCGGAAGAATGGGAGAAGCTTTCCTCAAAAGTGATGGAAGCGGCCTCTCCGTTCAATGAGCGCAACCGGCTTGTGCTCCGACGCTTCATTGCGCCGGCGCAGGAAGTTGAATTTGACCGTTCGGGGCGGCTTTCAATTCCGCAAAGCCTGCGGGAGTACGCCTCGCTGTCCAAGGACTGCGTCCTCCTCGGCGTCAGCAAGTACGTCGAGCTGTGGGACGCGGCCTCCTACCGTTCTTATCTCACAGAAACAGAAGATTCGTTTAAGAATGCGGCTGAGGAGCTGAACGCAATCAGCTTCTGATGCTGCGGCAGGGTGGGGAAAGTGGAAGTCGTGCATACGCCGGTCTTGCTCCGGGAATGTCTTCAGTGGCTCAGTCCGGAGGAAGAACCGTTCGCGCATGATGCGTGGATGGTCGATTCCACGCTCGGCGAAGGCGGCCATTCAGAGGCGTTCCTTTCGCAGTTTCCAACCCTTCATATTATTGGTATTGATGCAGATTCTGCCATTCAGGCGCGCGCGAAAGAGCGGCTTGCGCAATTTGGCGGCAGAATGCATTTTTATAACGGCTGGTTCGCTGATTTTTACGCAGCGTATCCGCCGGAAATGCCGAAACCCAATTTGATTTTGTTCGATTTGGGGATTTCGGTGTTTCATTACGAGCGTTCCGGCCGAGGATTTTCCTTCCGGCACGACGAGCCGCTTGATATGCGCCTGAATCCGGATTCCGGGAGGGAATCGGCGGCGGACATTGCAAACGGAATGCGTGAGGAAGAGCTTGCCGACCTGATTTACCGGTACGGCGAGGAAAAATTCAGCCGGCGGATAGCCCGTGCCATTGCGTCCGCGCGCCAGGGAGGGCGGATCGAATCCTCCAAGGCGCTGGCGGACATTATTTTTGATGCGGTGCCTGCAGGCTGCCGGTACGGCAGGATTCATCCGGCGACGCGCACGTTCCAGGCGCTGCGCATTGCCGTGAACGGGGAGCTGCGCCGGCTTCCGGACGCGCTTCACGGCGCGTTCCAAATTCTGGCGCCGGGCGGAAAGATGGGCGTCATCACGTTCCATTCGCTTGAGGACCGCCTTGTAAAGCAGTATTTCCGCAACGTGGGGAGGCAGTGCGTCTGCCCGCCGGAAGCTGCAGTCTGTCAATGCGGCGGAATGCGGCGCGCAGACATTTTGACGCGCAAGCCAGTCTGTCCGACGGCGGAGGAAGTGCGGGAAAATCCGCCGTCCCGGAGCGCGAAGCTGCGCGTCGTCCGGAAGATTCGGGACGCGACGGAGCTGCACCGTGCGGGAGTGGAGGGATTTTGATGAAGCGGAATGCGCATGAACTGTTGTCGAAAATCATGCTGTGCGTCCTCGCGGCCTTGATTCCGCTGCTTTTGATTGCGTACGGATTTCAGACGCGTCGGTACGCGGAGCTGGCGCGCGAAATCAGCGAGTTGGAGCGGCGCCAGGAAGAGCTGATTGAGCAGAATAAAAAGCTGGTCGGCGACATCAGCCTGCTGTCGAGTTCGGAGCGGATCGAAACGATCGCTTCGGAAGAGTTGGGAATGCACAAGGCAAGGTCGGAAGATATTGTCCGTGTGGAGATGGACGGAGCGAAAAAATGACGGCGGAATCCGAACAGCAGGAATCTCTTTTGAGCGCAGAGGAGCTGGCCGCCGCCGTCCGCGGACGGTTCGTCGGTTCTGGACGCCGTGCGGACTTCTTCTTTTCGTCTGTTGCGACGGACAGCCGGAATGTGCGCGCCGGCTCGCTCTTCGTGCCGCTGCGCGGCGAATTTCAGGACGGGCACCAATATGTCCCGCAGGCGGTTGGAACGGGCGCGACCGTCGTTTTCATTGACGAGCAGGCGTACAGGACGGACGGCGGACTGTATGACAGGCTTTCCGCGGAGCATCCCGCGCTTTCCATCATCGTCGTGGAGCGGACGCTTGCCGCCTTGCAGGATGCCGCCGCCGCATATGCCGCGCATTTTCCAAATCTGGTGAAAATCGCCGTAACCGGCTCCAGCGGAAAGACGACGAGCAAGGAGATGATTGTATCCGTGCTGAAGCAGCAGTTCCGCGTCGTCGCCACGCAGGGGAATTTCAATTCGGAGACGGGACTGCCGCTTTCGGTGTTCCAAATCAGAAAGGAGCATGAGGTCGGCGTCTTTGAGATGGGCATGAACCGGAGGGGCGAAATCGCCGAAATCACCGCGGTGCTCAAGCCGGAGCTTGCGCTGGTTACGAACATCGGGACGGCGCACATCGGAATTTTGGGAAGCCGGGAGCAGATTGCGGCAGAAAAGCGCCATGTCTTTGATTTCATTCCTGCGGACGGCGCGGCGTTCATTCCTGCGGACGATGATTTTTCTGCGTTCTTGGCGGACGGCGTCGCCGGTCAGGTCGTCCGTTTCGGCGCGTCCGTTCCTGCATCGGAAAGCGGCGTTTCGTTCGTGCGCAGCTGCGGGCTTTCCGGCACGATATGCACGGTGGACGGCGTGGAAGTCGCCGTTCCGCTTCCGGGACGCTGCAACTACGCGGACGCGCTGGGTGCGATAGCCGTCGGAAGGCGGCTGGGCGTTCCTGCTGAAAAAATCAAGCGGGGGCTTGAATCGCTTGCGCCGGTTTCCAACCGCATGGAGGCGGAGCAGGTGGTTCTGAAATCCGGCGTGCAGGCGACGCTCGTCAGGGATTTTTATAATGCGAATCCCGATTCCATGGCGGCTGCCGTCGAGCTGTGCGCGTCGCTGGAAGGGTCGTGCAGGACGATCCTTGTCCTCGGCGATATGCGCGAGCTTGGCTGCGAATCCGCCGCGCTGCATGAACGGCTCGGCGTCCTTGCGGCGCGCGCACGACCGGCCTTCGCCATATTTATCGGCCCTGAAATGGGGGCGGCGTATCAGGCGGCGCTCCGCGAAGGGCTGCGTTCTGCGCGTCATTTTCCGGACTGCGGCGGGGACGCTGTTTCCGAAGCCGCCGCCTGCATCGCGGAGCAGGCGGAATCCGGCGATGTCATTTTGATGAAGGCGTCCCGCGCGCTTGCCTTGGAACGCATCGTTCCGCTCATTCAAAAATAGAGGGGGCAGACATGGACACCTACCAGTTTTTTGCCGACCGCACTGTGGGACGGTACCGAAAAAGCGATTTCTTCTTCATTGCCTCCATGATCCTCCTGCTGGGGCTTGGCATTTTCACGCTGTATTTCTGCTCCCAGAATTATGCTGAGCGGATGTTCAAGAATCCGTTCCATTTTGTCTGCCGGCAGCTGATCTGCGTCGGCATCGGCTTTGCCGGCTTTGCGCTGTTCGCCTGCTTGCGGATTGAAGCGATCCGCAAGATGCTTCCGGCGCTGTTCGGCATCACGCTGATCTTCTGCCTGCTGACGTTCGTTCCCGGCATTTCGGTGGAAAAGAACGGCGCCGCGCGCTGGATCAAGATGCCGCTGTCGTTCACGTTGCAGCCGTCTGAAATCGTGAAATTTACGCTGGTGATCCTGCTTGCCAATTTTTTCGACAAGCAGGCGGCGATTGTCAATCCTGAGGAGCGGTCTGTGTTTCCGTGCGTCGTGACGATGCTGTTCTTCATCGGGCTGGTCCTGCTTCAGCAGGATTTGTCAACGCCGCTCTTCATCTTCTGCGTCTGCTTCGCCATGTTCCTTGCCGCGGGGCTGAATATCAAGTGGGTGTTCGCCGTTGCGGTGGTCGCCGTTCCGTTGCTGTTTTTGTTCATCACCAGCGAATCGTACCGCATCGACCGGATCATCGCGTTCCTGCGGCCGGAGGACGGAATCCACACGTTCAACTATCAAAGCATCGCTGCCAAGCGCGCGATCAGCGCCGGCGGATTTTGGGGCGCCGGAATCGGAACTGGATTCGTACAGAGCAACCGGATTCCTGAAGTGCAGGCCGACTACATTTTTGCGGGATGGTCGGAGGCGATGGGATTGGGCGGCGTGTTCCTGTATTTTGCCGTGCTCGGCGTTTTTGCATGGCGCGGCTACCGCGCCGCGCTTTTCTGCCGGAACAGGTTCGCCGCCTACAGCGCGTTCGGCTTCGTTACGATGATTGTGGGACAGTCGCTGCTGAACTGCGGCGTTGTC
>CAMWPF010000079.1 GCA_947176045.1 uncultured Treponema sp.
CGCCCGCGGCGGACGGCCTGGCAGTCGCCGACAGCTGGTTCGATGAAAACGGCGGACGCGGCGACGCGGACAAGGAGTACGAGCGCACGATCATCCGGCTCGCCGTCGGAAACGCGGAGCGGCTGCGCCTGTTCGGCGGCGTCCTCTATGCCGAAGGCCGCCCGGCGGCAATGACGCTCGCCTCCGCCATCACGAAGGACACTGCCGACATTCATTTTGAAAAGGCAGCGGCGCCGTATGCGAGGGACGGAGCGTACGCCGTCATCAACAAGGAATTTGCCGCGTCGCTCGCGCAGTTCCGGCACATCAACCGCGAAGAGGACATGGGCCTGGAGGGGCTGCGCAAGGCGAAGCTTTCCTACTATCCCGATATCCTTTTGGAAAAATTCCGCGCGGAACGGCGCTAAGCGGAACGCCGACGCGCAGGACGAAATTTTACTTTACAGGGGAAACGCATGGACACATTCCGGCAATGGCACGAAGGAACGGAGACGGAGCTGAAATTCCACAACGAAAGCAGGCTGTATTTCTGCCAGTGCGACGCGCGCCACAAGCTGAGCCTGTTCGAACTGCTTCGGCTCGCAACCGACACCGCCGTGGAGGACTACCGCCAGCGCGGAATGTCCTGGCAGTTCCTTGCGGAGCGCGGGATTGCAATCCTTGTCTCGCGGCAGTCGTTCCGGTTCCACAGGCTGCCGGAGGCGAACGCCCGCATCACCATCAGCACGTGGGAGGAGGCGCCGCAGCCGCTCCAGCTCATGCGGACGTATGAAATCACGGACACGGACAGCGGCGAGCGGCTGGTTTCCGGCCGTGCCGCGTGGATGGTCGTCGACGTGCAGTCGCGGCGCATCGTGCGCGCAAAGGACTTCACCCTGCGGGCGCCGCCGACGATTTCCACGGATCACGACTGCCTTCCGCCGGGAAAAATCACCGTTCCTGAACGCATGGCGCCGCTGGCGGAACGCCCCATCTGCTATTCGGACATCGACGGAAACGGCCACATGAACAACGCGCGCTACGGAGCGTTCGTCATGGACTGCCTGCCGCCGGAATACCGCCAGAAGGATTTCACCGACTTCCGCATCAACTATTCGAAGGAGGCCGTCTGCGGCGGGCAGCTCACGCTTTCCGGCGCGTTCGACGATGAAGGCCGGAAGATCGTCCTGTCAGGGACGCAGGACGGCGCAACCTGCTTCGAGGCGGAGCTGTTTTATTGATCCGGCGAGCGCCGGACGTGTTGAAACGCAGCGGCTTTCACGATAAAATCATTGCAGCGGCCTGCGGCGGGCGGGCCGATCTTCATCTTCGGATTTCTATATGCAAAAACTGCTATCACAGCTGCTTCCGGCGTTCGCGCACCATGTAGTCGCGGCGGACGGAACGACTGCCATTCAGGATGCGGACGTCGCGAACAGCGTGATTTCCAGCCTTGCCTTTGATTCAAGGGACGTCCGCGCGGGGTCGCTGTTCTTCGCGCTGCCGGGCGTCCACATCCACGGAAACGAATTCATTCCGGAGGCGATTGAAAACGGCGCGGAGGCGGTCGTCTTTGAGGGGGAGCTTTCCCCGGAAATAGCGCGCAGGGCGGCGGAGGCGGCCGTTCGGCGGCAGCTGGAAGCAGTCCTCTTTGAAAACGGCGCCGCGGGCGCTCCCGCTCCGAAAGGCATTTCGCCGGTATTCATCCGCGTTCCAGACGCGCGCTTTTCCATGGCGCCGGTCAGCGACGCCTTCTACGATTCGCCTTCAAAAAAGCGCGTCGTCATCGGCGTTACGGGAACGGAAGGAAAAAGCTCCACCGTCTCATTCATCTGGCAGCTCCTGCGTCTCTGCGGCGAAAAGGCGGGCTTCATTTCGACCGTCGAATACTCGTTCGGCGGGGAGGCGCTGCCCAATCCGCAGCACCAGACGACGCCGGAAGCGCCAATCGTCCAGCACCACCTCAATGCCATGCTCGAAAACGGCTGCCGGTACGCGGTCGTCGAGGCGTCGTCCCACGGACTTTCCGCAAAGACGAACCGGCTCGGCTGCGTCCTCTTCGACTTCGGCGTCTTCATGAACGTAACGCTGGAGCATCTGGAATTCCACAAGACGTTCGAGCAGTACCGCGCGGACAAGGCGAACTTGTTCCGCATTCTGGACAGGCACGACCACATAAAGCTGATTGCCGGCGAGCGGAGGAAAATCAACTCCATCGGCATCGTCAACCTCGAGGACGCCTCCGCCGGCTACTTCATCAACGCGACGAAAAGGCCGGTCTACGGCTTCACGACGGAAGGGACAGCCGGAAAAGCCGCCGCGGAAACAGGCGCCGACGCGCGCGCGCTGCCGCCGATCCCGGACGGCGTCCGCCGCATGACGGCGCGCACCATTGCCGCGGCCCGCTTCGGACTGGACTTCGTCATTGAGGCTGACAGCGATGACGCCGCGCTCCGTCCCGGCGGCGCGGAGCGTTCCGGCGGCTGCGTGCGGATTCCCATCCATGCGCAGCTTCCGGGCGCGTTCAACGCGTACAACATCATGGCGGCGGTCATCGCCGTCAGCGGCGCAGCGGAAAAATCGTTCGAGGAGGCCGCCGCCGCGGTGTCAAAGCTCCGCCCGGTGAAGGACGGATGACCGTCGTCGAACGCGGGCAGCCGTTTGAAGTGATTGTCGACTACGCCCACACGCCGTCGTCGTTTGAAACAATCTTTCCACCGCTGCGAAAGCGCTGCACGGGCAGGATGCTCGCCGTCTTCGGCAGCGGCGGCGAGCGAGACCTTGCGAAGCGTCCGCTGCAGGGGCAGATTGCGGCGCGGTTCTGCGACATCGTAATCCTCGCCGACGAAGATCCGCGCGGAGAGGATCCCGTGGAGCTTCTGGAAATGATTGCCGCCGGCGCGGAGCAGGAGGGCATGAGGCGGGACGAAAGCCTGCTCGTCATCCATGACAGGAAGCAGGCGATCCGGCGGGCGTTCTCCATGGCGCAGGCCGGCGACATCGTGCTGCTGCTCGGAAAGTCCCACGAAAACAGCATCATCTACAAGGACTTCGCGCTGCCATACGACGAAATCAGCGAGGCTGAGGCGGCGCTGGCAGAATTGGGATTTGAAGGCCCGGTTCCGCCGGAACGCGGCGGCGGAGACGAAACTGAGGAGGCACTATGAAAGTTGCAGTCATATACGGCGGACGCTCGGGCGAGCACGAAATTTCCCTGATTTCCGCCGCCGCCATCGCGCGCGGCGCAAGCGAAAGGCACGACGTCGTCTTGATCGGCATCGCGCGGAACGGAGCATGGGACGTGCAGGACGGCGCGGAATTGAGGCGCGTCCTCGAAAATCCGGACGTTCCGTTCAATGAAATCGAAGAAATCGAAGAAAACCGCGTCCGCATCGTTCCCGGCGCGGGAACGGCCGCGTTCTCAACGGCGTCCGGCGCGGTTCCCGTCGACGTCGCCTTTCCGGCGCTCCACGGCTCCTACGGCGAGGACGGAACAATCCAAGGGCTGCTCGAAATGCTCGGCGTGCCGTACGTCGGCTGCACGACGCTGGGCAGCGCGCTCACGATGGACAAGGAAAAGACCAAGCAGATTCTCGCACAATCAGGAATTCCAGTCGTGCCGTACCGCTGCATGAAGCGCTGCGACCTGCTGGACTCCAACCGCTACGACGAGCTGTTCCAGAACGCCGTCGACGAGCTGGGCTTCCCGCTGTTCGTCAAGCCGTGCTGCGCCGGCTCCTCAAACGGCGCGGCGAAGGCCGAGACGCCCAAGCAGCTTTCCTACGCGCTCATGGAGGCGTTCCGCTGGGACGACAAGGTGCTCATTGAGACAGCCGTAAACGCGCGGGAAATCGAATGCAGCGTTACCGGCAATGCGGCGACCGCTCCGGCGGACAGCGACATAGAGGCGGTCAGGGCGTTCGTTCCGGGAGAAATCATCCCCACCCACGAATTCTACGATTACGATGCGAAGTACACCGACCCGGACGGCGCGGGACTGCGCATTCCGGCAGATCTGCCTGCGGACATGATTGAAACCGTGCGCTCGACCGCGGTCAAGGCGTACAAGGCGCTTGACTTGACAGGATTGAGCCGCGTCGACTTCCTGCTCGACAAGGATTCGGGCGCGCTCTACTTGAACGAAATCAACACCATGCCCGGCTTCACGCCCATCAGCATGTTCCCGAAGATGTGCGGCGCGGCGGGGCTTCCGTTCGGACAGCTGGTGGACCTGCTCATCGCGGAGGCCCGCGCGCAGTTCGCCGCAAAATCGGCGCTCCAGACGTCCCGCTAGCGCGGAACCGACATCAGGCGGGGGAAGCCACACCATGAATGCAATTCCATTTTCCTACCCGGCCGGCTGCGCGTTCTCATCAGTGGACGACATCCGCGGCAAAAAAATCACCGTCATGGGGCTGGGATTGAACGGCGGCGGCGAGGCCTGCGTCCGGTTCTTCCTCTCGCACGGCGCGTCCGTCACAGCCACGGACATGAAGACCGCGGAGCAGCTGAAGCCGACCATCGATTCCATTGAAAACGACGCGGCGCTCGACAGGCGGCGGCTCGTCTACCGGCTCGGCAGGCACGTCATGGAGGATTTTTCCTCGGCGGACTGCGTAATCAAAAATCCGGGCGTCAAAATCGAGGGGAACGCCTACCTCGCCGCGGCGAAGGCCGTCGAAACAGACATTTCAATCTTCCTGCGCTTCACAAAGTCGCCGATCATCGCCGTAACAGGGAGCAAGGGCAAGTCCTCGACAGTCAGCGCGCTCCACTACGGGCTTTCGGAAGCAGGATTCCGCGCCTTCCTCGGCGGCAACATCACCGTCAGTCCGCTTTCCTTTTTGGAAGAAACCGGCGCCGGAACGCCGGTCATCCTGGAACTTTCCAGCTGGCAGCTCGCCGACCTGCGCGGACGCGGCGTCCTGAAGCCGCACATCAGCATCATCACGAAAATCGTGCCGGACCACCAGAATTGGTACAGCGGCATGGAGCCGTACATCGCCGACAAGCGCCTCGTCTACGCCGATCAAACGCCGGACGACTTCGCAATCTTCGACGCCAACGGCGACGAACCCGGCACCGGCCCTGCCTGCGGCGGCACATGGGGCGACTGTTTCGCCGCCGAAGCGAACGCCGCCGTCCTGCGCTACAGCACGTCGCCGCTTCCACGCGGAGTGTACGGCGTCTGGCAGGAGCGGGACTCCGGCGGCTTCTGCGGAAACGTGCTGCTGCCCGGCATGGAAGCGCCGGAAACCATCCTGCGCGGCCTTGCCGTTCCCGGCGACCACATGAGGACGAACGTCCTGAACGCGGCGCTCGTCATGCGCCTCATGCACGTTCCGGCGGAAAAAATCATCCGCATTCTGGGAGGCTGGCAGGGAATCGCCCACCGGCTGCAATGCTTCCATACGTTCCAGACCGGCGGCGGAACGGACGCGCCGCGCATCCGCTTCTTCAACGATTCCTGCGCGACAGTCCCGGAAGCGGCGGCGGCGGCATCGCAGGCGTTCGGAAGGCCGGTCGTCCTGATTGCAGGCGGAACGGACAAGGGGCTTTCGTTCGAACCGCTCGTCCAGACGCTCGCCGGAGCCGCGCCGGAAGGCTCCGTTCCGCCGCGCGCGCTCTACCTGCTCGCAGGAACAGGCACGGACAAGATGCTCCCCGCGCTGGACGCCGCAGGCGTTCCGTACAAAGGGCCGTTTGAAAGCCTCCAAAGCCTGCTCCTGCAACTGCGCGCGGACGCCGCCGGATTTTCAGAAGATGCGGCCGTCGTATTCTCGCCGGGCGCGACATCGTTCGGAATGTTCGCGAATGAATTCCACCGCGGGAACGCGTTCATGGAATGCGTCCGCGGGCTGTTTCCGAACAATCCGGACATCGGCGGCGCGGAGCGCTGATATGCGGAAGCTGCCGTTCGTCCTTCCGGCGCTGCTCGCCGCCCTCCTGCCGCTCGGCGCGGAACCGTTCCTTCCGCTTCCGCGCTGGTGGGAGCCGGCGGGACTGGAATTCTTCCGGGACGCCTACCCGGACATCGAAATTCATTCAGAATACGACCGCGCCGCGTCCGACTGGCGGATCCGCATCTCCGTTCCGCAGGCAGACGGCTCTGCCAGACATGAAACGCTCTGGTGGTGCGGCAGCCGCCTCCTTCCCGAAGAACAGCTGTCCGCCAGACAGGACTTCCGCCCGATGCTCTACAGCTATCCCGACGCCGTGCCGGATCCTGCCGGATTTTCGGACGAATTCATCGAATCAATCCGGGAGCGGACGTCCTCGGAAAGCCGGAAGAACGGTCCGGCGTCGCCGCCGTATTTCTTCGACGCCGTATACGACTGCGCGACGCAGGCCGCCGCGGAAAGCCACATCAAGCGCGTCGACTTCCTGAACCGGAGCGTCAACGTCCACGAAAAGCTCGAAGCGCCGCTCAAACGCGTCTCCGAACGGATCCTTGCGCTTGCCGGCGAGGATGAGGAAATCCGGCAGTTTCTGGAAACGCTCGTGCGGACGGACGGATTCCAATGGCGGACGGTTCGGGACACCAGCGCGCGCTCGTTCCACAGCATCGGGCTTGCCGTCGACATCCTGCCGCGCGGATACTACCAGCGGATCATCTACTGGAACTGGCAGAAGCAGATCGACCCGGAAGGCTGGATGCTCACGCCGCTTTCAAAGCGCTGGACGCCGCCGGAGCAGGTCATCCGCATTTTTGAAGAGGAAGGATTCATCTGGGGCGGAAAATGGATGGTCTGGGACAACATGCACTTCGAATACCACCCTGAGCTGATTCTGTTCAACGCACGACGAACGCCGCCTGCACCGTAAATCCGCCGCCCTCCAGCGTCTCCCGGCGGTTCGACCCGAACAGCGGATTGCAGCACGTGCATTCTTCCAAAATGACAATGTTTTCGTCGCGGACGCCGGCGCGCTCCAGCACGGCGAGGTTCGCCCGTTCCAGCGAAAGCCTGAACAAAGC
>CAMWPF010000080.1 GCA_947176045.1 uncultured Treponema sp.
ACGGAGCGCATTCCGCTCGCGCAGAAGGCAATCATCCGCGCCTGCCGCACTGCGGGAAAGCCAGTCATCACGGCGACGCAGATGCTTGATTCCATGATTGTCAATCCGCGCCCCACCCGCGCGGAGCTTACGGACGTCTCAAACGCGGTCTTCGACGGGACGGACGCGGTCATGCTTTCCGGCGAGACGGCGGGCGGAAAGTACCCGGTCGAATCGGTCGCGACGATGGCGCTCATCACCAGCACGACGGAGCAGTCCGAGGAATACATCAGCCGCATGAACCTCGCCGATATGAACTACACGCCGGGCAGCGAAATCGGGCACATCGTCGCGCACTGCGCCTACAAGCTGGCGCGCAACCTTGGCGCGAAGGCAGTCATCATTCCGACGCTCCATGGAAACACGGCGCGGATGATCGGCAGCTTCCGTCCGGAGCAGATTGTCATCGCCGTAACGCCGGACAAGAAGGTGTCCCGCCAGCTCATGATCCAGTGGGGCGTCTCGCCCGTCCTCTGCAAGGTCGCCGATGATTCGGAGGCGATGATCCAGAACGCCGTCAAGCTGGCGCTGGACAGCGGAGCAATCCACCTTTCCGACAAAGTCGTCATGTGCGCCGGAATTCCGCTTTCCAGCCCGCTCATGGTCAACACCGTCAAAGTCCTCCTCGTCGGAAACGTCATCGCCCGCGGTACGGCGTTCGGTCATGCGGACGCGGAGGCGACGCGCGCCAGGGGACGCGTCATCCATATCGAAGACCTGCTGGAGCTGAAGGACAAGGTGAAGCTCCACCACCATACGATCCTCGTCTGCCATCGGATTGCGGAGGAGCATATTCCCGCGCTGCGCATTGTGGACGGCGTCATCGCGGAGGCTGGAAGCGACATTCCGCCGGAGCAGCTCGCGCTCATCAACGACGCGCTCGTCTGGGTGGAGAACGTGCCGGACGCGCAGCGGGTTTTGGAGGACGGCGTATCGGTAACGATCGACGGCGAGCAGGGGCTTGTCTACGAGGGGCTTGTCTGATGCGGCTGACGCTGCTCGGCACGGGGACGAGCCACGGCATTCCGTGCATCGCCTGCGATTGCCCGGTCTGCCGTTCCAGCGACAGCCGCGACAACCGGCTCCGATGCAGCGCCTATGCGTCGCACCGCACGGCGGACGGCGGCGAGGCGCACATCCTGATTGACATCGGACCGGAATTCCGCGTGCAGGCGCTGAAATACGGCATCACGGCGGTGGACTGCGTGCTGCTCACGCACAGCCACGCCGACCACCTGCACGGCCTCGACGACATCAGGATTTTCGGACACACGACATCTTCCGACGAGCGGCGGGGAACAGACGAATCGGACTGCCGCGCACCCGCGGGAAGCGAGCCGCCAGCCGACCAGCCGGAATTGCCGCAGACGGAGACCCGCGGCGGCGGAAAGCCGGACGCGGCGCGGCGGCAGATTCCGCTGTACGCAAACCGGCAGACGATCCGCGACGTCCGCTCCCGATTCTCCTACATCTTCAAAAGGACGCAGACCGGCGGCGGAAAGCCGAGCCTCTCGCTCCAAAACTGCGCCCGCCTTGCGGAAAAAAATCCGCCAGACACGGGCGGCATCCGCGTCCGCCCGGTTCCCATGCTTCACGGAACCGTCCGCACCACCGGCTGGCTCCTTTCCGTTCCCGGCACGGACGGCAGGATGCATTCCATCGCCTATCTTACGGACTGCAACGCCATCAGCGGGCGCACCCTCCGCGAACTCCGCGGCGAGGCGGACGTTCTGGAGCATCTGGTCATCGACGGACTGCGCGAAAAGCCGCACAGCACGCATTTTTCCTATCTGGAAGCGCTGGCGGCGGCGGAAGCGCTGCGCCCGCGGCACACGTGGCTCACCCACATCTGCCACACGATGAGCCACGTCCAGATTTCCAGCTATCTGCGCGCGCATCTCGCCGGCTTTCCCGCGCTCGAATCGATTGTCCGCGGCGGCGGCTCGGTGGAGCCTGCATACGACGGGCTTGTCCTTACCGCGGCGGAGGAAGCAGAGCGCTGAACGGGAAGATGGGACGCAGGCTGCCCGCAGCGGCCGGCACAAAAACGAACGCTGCGGGCATAAAAAAAGGCCGCCCTGTTCAAGGCGGCCTTCGCATCTGCCAAAGCGTCTGGATGCAGACATCCGGCGGCGGATTATTTTGTTTCTGCCTCCGCAACAGGCTTCGGAACGCGAACCTTCTTTACAATCCAGTCGCTCCGGTAGCACTGTGTGCAGATCTTCAGCGTCATCGTCTGACCTTCAAGAATGGTCTTGACTTTGATCAGATTCGGCTTCCAAGTGCGCCGTGTATGATTGTAGGATTTGCTGACCTTGTTGCCGAACATCGTTCCCTTACCGCAAATATCGCACGTTCTAGACATATTTATACCACCTATATTCATTGATACTGCTCATACAGATTTTTTTACTATACAGACTTTTTCAAGTCATGTCAATAAAACCGTCGCCGCCGGACAGAAAAGTTGTCAGGACAGCTCCGCACCAACGGACAAACGGCGGCTACAGCCGGTGTTCCGCAGCGGCGCGAAAATATTCGGTGAGGAAATGGTAGAACCGTTCGACCGCGCCGTTATCCTGCTTGTTCTTGCGCCCGGTAATGAGGATGTCGCGGCTGCACACGGGATCCGCAATTTCCAGAAGAAGCACTTTTTCGGTGTCCAGCTTCCCCCACGAAAATTCCGGCCAGAAGCCGATGCCCATGTTCGCCGCAATCATATTGCGGACGGCGGAGGGACTGTCGCTTTCAAAAATAATCCGCGGCGCAATCCCCGCGTTCATGCAGTACTTGTCGCAGATCTGCCGCAGCTGGCGCGAGCCGAGCAGCGCGATGAAGCCGAGGTCGCGGACATCGCGGAGCGCAATTGACCGCACGCCTTGAAACCGCGGGATGTTCGGCACGGCGAGATAGATTTTCTCCGTGCAGACGAACAGCAGGTCGTGTCCCGCCGGCGGCAGCTGGTAGAACAGCCGCGTCGTCACGCAGACGTCGTACAAGTCGCTCTGCGCGTTCTGCTTCAATTCAATCCGCAGGGAGTCGTCAATCTTCTGATATTCGATGACCGCGTCCGTCGCCAGCGACGACGCCGCAAGGACGTTCAAGTGCAGGGTCCGGTTCTCGGCCTTCGCCATCTGCCGGAGATGCTCCGGCAGCTCGTCAAGATTGCGGAGCATCGGCTCCACCTTTTCAAGGAAATAGGCTCCGTAGGGCGACAGCGCGATGTTCCTGCCCTTCGCCACAAACAGCGGCACGCCAAGCTCGCTTTCCAGACGGTGCATAGCCTGCGTCAGCGCCGGCTGCGCCACATTCAGAATGCGCGCGGCCTTCGTCACATGCTCCAAGCGGGCGACTTCCACAAAATACCGAAGCTGCGTCAGCTCCATCCCATCCTCCTCTTCCGACCGGAGCGCGGAATCGCGCCGGAACGCAGTCCGCCAATCAGTTTCACCTGATTCATATTTTATCACTATAAATCAGCCGTGTACAGCGGCATATTCATCATATAAAAATATCAATATAATAAAAACAATATATTAGACACTATAATATTTTCCCGCTATGCTGTAGCAAATGATTTTCCGGCTGCCCGGAATAGTTCTGGAGGTTTCAGATGGCAGAAATTCTTGAAAGCATAATGCTGGTTTGCTTCGGACTCTCATGGCCGATTTCCGTCGCAAAGAACATCAAGGCGCGCTCGGCAAAGAACATGAGCTTCCGCTTCATCCTGCTCATCATCGCCGGCTACGTCGCAGGAATCACGGCGAAGCTCTGCACGCATTCGATCAACTACGTCCTTGCCGTATACGTGCTGAACCTGGCGATTGTGTCCGTCAACATGGCGGTATATTTTGTGAACAAACGGTACGACCGGAACGGGAAGCCGGAACTGGCGGCGGAGGCCGCAGAAAAAGACGCGCCGGCGCGGCAGGAGGCAGTCTGATGGACAAGATGGAAGAACGAATCAAGCAGTACGAAACCTTGAACCGGATTTCAAAGCAGGGCGGCATTGTATTTTTCGGCTCATCGTATTTTGCCGGCATGAACGTGGAGGAGCTTGCCGCAGACAGCGGAATCGGCGCGCCGATGTACAACCGCAGTCTGGAGAACCTGCGGATTGGCGGCACCGAGCGCATCCTGCATTCCTGCATCGAAGGGCTTCGCCCCTCGCGGATCTTCATAAACATCGGCGAAAGCGACCTTGCGGCGCACGACTTTGATATGCAGGCGTTCCTGAACCGATTCGAATGGCTCCTGCTCAGCCTGCACCGGAACTGCACCGGCTGCCAGCTGTACATCGTATCCGTGGTTTCCAGCCGCAGGAACGCGCCCGAATTGAACGCCCGCCTTAAAACCCTCGCAGACACCCTCGGCTGCACGTTCATCGACGTCTCCTCCGTCGAACATGACGCGCTCGCCTGCGTGCGGATCTTCAATATGCTCAAGCCGTATATGCGCCAGTTCCCGGTGAATTTCGCCGACGCCATGCACTATCAAGCGGTCTGACAGCTGCCTGCGCAGGAGGCGCCGCGCGGAGGACTTCCAGTTTCCGATTCCGCGCCCGGCACGGCTCCCTTTGACACGCGGAAGCATTTGCCATACAATCATTCTGCGGGGCGCTCCAGCTCCGCAGATTTTCTTTCACCCATAGCGCATGGAGGCCACATGAAGAAACTGATTCCGCATACCGCCGCGCTGCTGGCAGCCTTCATCGCCGCCGCAGCGCTTGCATCCGTCGCCTGCAAGAAGGACGCCCCAAAAACAGACAGCGCGCAGCAGCGTCCCGTCTGGCATACGTTCAGTTATGAAGAATATAATGGAATCCTGTACACGGCATGGGAGGCTGGAACGGCAAAAGGCGTCCTCTGCGGCACCATTGCCGGAATCAGCGGCAGCGTCCGCCTGAACCACGCCTGCACTGCGGAGCAGTTTGAAGTCCTCAAAGAACGGCTCGTCGAAAACGGCGCCGACTACCTCGGCACCGCCGACGAACCGGATCTGGACGGCTATCCCGATCTGTCCGCATACCTGCCGTTCGTCATGTCGAGCGACGAGCGAGACGCCTTGTGGCGCTCCCTCGGATTGGAATGACGCCGCGGCGCTCCGGCGCGGCAGGCTGAGCGGCGCACGCCGGCTTTTTCAGCGCGGCAGCAGCGCCGCCAAAAGGCACGTTCCTTCCACAATCGCCTCATGCTCCGCCGGAGCGATCCGCGCGTACAGCGACTCAGGCGTGTCGCCCGCAAGCACAGGCACCTTCTTCTGCACGAGAATTTTTCCCGTATCGCAGCCGCCGTCCACCAGATGAACCGTACAGCCGCTTTCTGCCTCGCCGGCAGCAAGCACCGCCTCGTGGACGCGGCGCCCCCACATTCCGACGCCGCCGAATTTCGGCAGAAGCGACGGATGCAGGTTCAGCATCCGTCCGGCATAAACGTCGATAATCCTGCCGCACAGGACGGTCAGCCAGCCCGCCTGCACGACCGCCCTGACGCCGCGCGCCTCGCACACCGCAAGCACCTTGTCGGAAACGGCGGCGCGCTTTTCGTCGCGGGAAGCAGCCTTCGCCGCCTCCGCGCCCATGACGGCATACGGACTGACCAATTCCACAGGAATTCCGGCGGACTTCGCCCGCTCGACGGCATACGCGTCCTTGTGGTCGCTCAAGACGACTGCAATCCGATACGGGCAGTCCGCCGCCGCCTTCTGATAATCAATCAACGCCTGAAGGTTCGTCCCGCCGCCGGAGACAAGCACCGCAATGTCCATTTCGGCCCGCCTCAATCCTCGAACAGCACTTCGTCTTTCTGGCTCTTGATTTCGCCGGACGCGCGCGCAACGCGCCCGATTTTGTACGCCTTCATGTCCGGAATTCCCGGCTTTGCGTATTTGTGCGCGTTCTTGTTGAACAATTCCACGACGGCGTCCGCATCAGAAGCCTTGACCGCAAGGACAAAGCCGATCCCCATGTTGAACGTGTTGAATACGCCGTCCGCATCCGCACCGCGCCGCACCAGCTCGTCAAAAACCGGCGGCACGTCCCAGCTGGAACGGCGGATGACGGAGACGAACTGCTTGCTGCCGCCGACGTCCTTCGGGTACATCCGCGGAATGTTCTCGTAAAATCCGCCGCCTGTTATATGAACCATGCCGTGGACGGACGCGCGGAACTGCTCCAGAACTTCCATGACAGGCTTGACGTAGATCCGCGTCGGCGTCAAAAGCACATCGCCGATCGTCCTTCCCGTCGGCTGTCCGCCTTCCAAAAACGGCTCGGCAAAATCCTTCACCAGCGCGCGGACAAGCGAAAATCCGTTCGAATGGACGCCGGTTGAAGACAGCCCGACAAGGACGTCGCCTTCCGCAATGTCCTTCCCGGAAATCAGCCCGTCCCGCTCGCCGACGCCGACAGCAAAGCCCGCCAGGTCATACTTTCCGTCGTCGTAAAAGCCCGGCATTTCGGCAGTCTCGCCGCCAAGCAGGGCGCAGCCGGACTCAACGCAGCCGTCGGCGACGCCCTTCACCAGCTCCGCCGCGACGTCCGCCTCCAGCCTTCCGCAGGCGACATAATCAAGGAAAAAAAGCGGCTGCGTCCCGGAACAGAGGATGTCGTTGACGCTCATCGCCACGCAGTCGATGCCGACCGTATCGTACTTCTTCATCTGGAACGCGACGTCCAGCTTGGTTCCGACGCCGTCCGTGCCGCTCACCATGACGGGATCCTTCAGCCCC
>CAMWPF010000081.1 GCA_947176045.1 uncultured Treponema sp.
CGTAAAAATGTGCCCGGCAAGCCTTGCTGGGGATCCCGCCTCCACTCTTAGAGCGCCGAAATTGACTGCCGAACCCGCCCCAAAAACCGCTGAATGCAGGAACGCCGTCCGCGCGCTCCGCGGAGCGCCGCCGCCTACATATCCGACAACCAGCGGCACCGTGGAAATCGAACAGGGCGAAAACGATGTGATGATTCCGGCGGCGAACGCAATCAGCGGCGAAAGCCATTCCGAGCGCTCCAGAACGGCGGCGAGCGATGAAAGCGCCCCGTCCATGTCATTCCGCTCCCATCGCGGCGAGAATCCGGCGCAGCTCCTCCGCGGAAAGCCCGCCCTGATGAGCCGTGAACGTGTGTCCGCCCGTCTCGCGGGAGGAGTACATCAGGAACGGAATGTCCGCCGAAAGCGCCTCGTCCGGCACGAACGGCGAGCCGTCCGCCAGAAAGAAGAACTGCGTCGGAATCACTTGGAGCGGCAGTCCGTCCGCCGCGGCAGGATATTTCCAGACGTCCAGATATTTCACGAACGCGCGCCCCGTGTATTCGTCATGAATCAGCCGCAGATCGGGAGCCATGCGGCGGCACGGCGGACAGTCCTCCGAACCGAAGTCCATGATGAACGGAATTCCGAACTCCGCAAGCGCCGCAAAGTCCACCGCCGCCGTCTGCTCGAACGAAAAGTCCGCTCCGCGGAGCCGTTCGGGAAGCCCTTCCAAAACGCTGCCGCCGTCCGCCCCGTCATCCGCCGCGCCCCGATGCTTGGCGAACCATATTCCAACGACCGCGGCCGCAATTAGAACCGGCGCGGCGATCCGCGCAGCCAGCCTGCCTTTTTCCATAAAATCAAATCACCTCAATTGAATCAATGCAAATCCGTCCGCGGCGACCGCGCCGCCGTCCAAACCTTCCGAAAGGAGGACGCGCCCCGCCGCCGCCTCTGCGTCCAGCTGAAATTCAGCCGTCCCGAAGTTCGCGGCCAAAAGCAGCGTTTCCGCCGCGCCGGACTCCCCGTCCCCGCGCTCCGCCGTCTTGACCAGCCGGACGACGCGGTTCCGCCCCTCTCCGTCCGCGCCGTCGTAGAGGAAGCTCATGCGCGTGCTGCAAAGCGCCGGATGGCTTTTGCGGAGCGCAATCAGCGAGCGGAAGAACGCAAGCTCGCGGTCAAAGACGCCGCCGTCGATTTCCTGCCACGGCATGCAGCGCCGGTTGTCCGGGTCGAAGCCGCCTTCCAGCAGGACTTCCGTTCCATAATAAATGCAGACCGAGCCGGGCATCGCGAACAGCAGCGCGAGCGCCTGAACAGCCCGCCGCTTGTTCCCGCCGAAGCGGCTGACAATCCTGATTGTGTCGTGGGAATCCATCTGGTTGAAGAGGACGCGGTTCGTCTGGCGGCTGTACATCGAATAGCAACGGTTGACCGCCCATTCAAGCGCCTTGACCGGCATCCGCCCGTCCAGACAGAAGTCCGCGATGCAGTCTTGGAGCGGATAGTTCATGACCGAATCGAATTCCTGTCCGCGGAGCCAGGGCATCGCGTTGTGCCAGATTTCCCCGACGATGTAGAAGTCGTCCTTGAGCGCCGTCATGCGCGCCCGCAGCTCGCGGCAGAAGGCGTGGGAAATTTCATTCGCAACGTCCAGCCGCAGCCCGTCGATGCCGTATTCCCTCACCCACGTCTCGCAGACGCCGATGATGTAGTTGCGGACAGCCGGATTGTTCGTGTTGAGCTTCGGCATGAAGTCGCAGAAGGCGAACGTGTAGAATTTTCCCGCCCCGGCGTTGCTCCGCTCCGGCGAAACGCCCGGCTCGCAGAAGTCGAAGTCGTTGATGCAGAACCAGTCCGCGTACTCCGACTTCTGCCTGTTCGCAAGCACATCCTGCCACGCGAAGAACGCCCAGCCGCTGTGGTTGAACACGCCGTCCAAGATGACGCGGATTCCGGCGCGGTGCGCTTCAGCGACAAGCTCGCGCAGCGTGCCGTTCGTGCCGAACGACCGGTCCACCGAAAGATAGTCCGTCGTGTCGTACTTGTGCTGCGACGCCGCCTCGTTGACAGGCGTCAGGTACAGCCCCGTAATGCCGAGCTGCCGCAGGTAGCCGATTCGGTCGATGATTCCCTGTATGTTCCCGCCGAAGACGTCGTCCCGCTCCGCGCGCTCGCCGAGCCGCCCCCACGGCTTCATGCCTTCCGGGACGAAATCGCTGCGCCCGCGGCAGAAGCGCGACGGAAAGATCTGGTACCAGACCGTCCGCTCCGCCCATTCCGGCGGCGCGCAGATGTCGGCAGGATTCATCCACGGAAACGTGAAGCAGCCGTGGAATTCCTTGAAGCGCCCGAATTCCTCCGGCGTGAAGAATCCCGACTCAAGGAAGAACACTTCCTCGCCGCCGGAAACCAGCCGGAAATAGTACCGCGCGCGCTTGAACGGCGGACGGATGACGGCCGTCCAGCGGAAGTGCGCCTGAAGCTCCGCGCGCTCCGTCATTTCCAGCTCCTCGCCCTTCCAGACAAAATTGCCGCCCAGAATTCCGCCCATAAACGGGTCGCCGTAAATCAAAAAGACACGCCCGATGTCCTTTCCCGTAACCAGATTGATTTCCAGCGCATCGCTGTCGAGCGCATAGCAGAAACCGTCGAACGCACAGTGTTGTACCGCAGCCACATTCATGCGCTGATTTTAAAACATAAACCGCCGTCTGTAAAACCGACGCCGCCGCGCTCGGCTGAAATAACAAATTTTTCTACTGCGCCGCGCGCACGCCCGGACAGCGGCAGCCGCTTTGTTCCCGCAGGAAACTGTGCTATACTGCCCCTGCCATGAACATGCAACCCGACTTTACAATCCTCCATTCCTGCGGCGCGGCAGGACGGCAGCCGGACGGAACGTTCTACCTTCCGACGGCGCCGGAAACCGCCCGCTGGGGACGGCTTCCTGACGGCGGCTCGACCCCGGTTCTTTCCATGCCCTCCGGCGGAACGCTCGTCGTCGACGCCGTCTCACACGAAGGGCTGCTCGAAGACCAGGGAAGAAATCCGGCGCGGTTCTTCTCCGAAAACGGCGTTCCCGACGGCGCAATCCTTCCCGAAGCCGTCGACATCGCGCGGAGCGTCCGCCACTCGCCCGACGAAGACGGCCCGCACCTCGTCGCAGGCCCTGTCTTTGTGGAGGGCGCGGAGCCAGGCGACATCCTGAAGGTGGAAGTCCTCTCGCTTTCCCCGCGGGTTCCGTACGCGGTTTCCGCCTGCCGTTCCGACAAGGGCGTCCTCGCCGGAGAATTTCCGAAGCCGGGCGCCGCGCATTCCAAGCTTGTGCCGCTTGCAGAAACGGAACAGGGACCGCGCGCTGTATTTGAAGCGTCCGGCGCGCAGGTTGAAATTCCAATCCGCCCGTTTTTCGGCATTCTCGGAACCGCCGGAGCGGACGCGCGGAACCCTCATTCCGTTCCGCCGACGGCGGCGGGAGGCAACATCGACATCGCAGAATTTTCTGCGGGCGCCGCGGTGTATTTTCCTGTGCACGTCAGGGGCGCGCTTTTCTACGCAGGCGATCCGCACTTCGCGCAGGGGAACGGCGAAGTCTCCCTCACCGCGCTGGAAGGCTCGCTGCGCGGAACGTTCCACCTGTCCGTCATCAAGGACGCCGCCGGGATCCTGCCCGGAGCCGCCGGTTCGGGAACGTTCTTCGGGGAGACGGCGTCGCATTGGATATTCGCAGGACTGGACGAGTCGCTGGACGGAGCGCTCCAGAACGCCGTCCGCGCCGCGCTCCGGTTCGTCAGCGGGCAGTTTTCGATTCCTGAAAACGACGCCTACCTGTACCTCGGCGCCGCCGTGGATTTCTCCGTCTCGCAGGCGGTTGACCGAACGAAGGGAATCCACGCCGCCGTCGCCAAGGCGCATTTCCTCCGCCTCCTCACGTTCTGCCTCCGCGTGGAGCGCGCGCCGGACGACGGGGAGCGCCGGATGGCACCGCCCGAGCCGCCGCAGGCCGTCTCCGTCCGAACCGACGGAACGACCGTCTTCATCAAGGCCGCGGCGCTTCTGGAACTGCTCGAAAAATCGGGCGCCGCACCGCGCGGTTCAATTCCAGCCGGCGATTGGATTCCGCTTTCCGGCCTTTCAGACGCAATCGGGCTGCCGGTCGTCTGGGCGACGGAGGGGCGGCGCGCCGTCGGAACAATATATTCCGTTCAGAAAAAATAAAGGAGAAGGACTATGGAACCACTGAATATCGCGCGGAACGACTTTCCGGCAAGCACGGCGCACGCCGACGGAATGCAGACGCTTCCGCCCGGCGGCGACAACGACGAGCTTTTTTACGAGGAGGACGTCGTGTACATCGAGCGGGACGGGCTTGCGCTGCGCCTCCAGATTATCGGGCCGATCGACGGCAGGCAGGACAAGGCCGCCGTCGTCTTCATTCCCGGCTCGGCGTTCCGAAAGCAGAATGTCAAGGCGCGCGTTCCGCAGCTGGCGCAGCTCGCCGGCCGCGGATTCGTCGTCGCGCTGCTGGAATACCGCGCATCGGACATCGCGCCGTTTCCGGCGCAGGCGCTGGACGCAAAGGCAGGCATCCGCTTCTTGAAGCGGAACGCCGCAAAATACCGCATTTCGCCGGAAAAAATCGTCGTCATGGGCGATTCCTCTGGCGCGCACACGGCGATGATGGCAGCGTTCACCAGCGGAATTCCACAATTGGAAGAGCCGCAGGACGACGGCGTGACTGCGGAAGTCTGCGGCTGCATCGACTTCTTCGGGCCGGTCAATTTTGCGACCATGAACGACGAGCCTTCCACCCAAGACCACCGCGCGCCGGACAGTCCGGAGGGAAGGGAAATCGGCGGCAGGAACGTCCTCGACCATCCGGAGCTGGTGCGGCAGGCGGCTGTTACAACCTATGTTTCAAACGGACGGCAGATTCCGCCAATCATCATATTCCACGGCGCGAACGACGAGCTGGTTCCGTTCGGGCAGAGCTGCGAGCTGTTCCGCGCGCTCGCCGGCGCGAAAAAGGACGCCGCATTCTACAAAATCCCCGGCGCCCACCACGGCGGAAAGGAATTCTGGAGCAGCCGCGTGATGGAAATCGTAGAGCAGTTCATCCGCCGGACGGCAGGCGCGTGAACGGCGGCAGGCGGCGGAACGTCCTGCGGAACGCCCGGCGCATTCCGCAGTTTGCATGGCTTTCCACATTCTGCTATACTTTCCGCAATGACACACAGTGATTTCCTTGCATCGGAACTGGCTGCGCGCTACGGCTTTGTCCGCCGCGCGCGCGGCTGCTTCCTGTACACCCAGAAAGGCGTCCGGCTCACGGACTTATATCAAGAGGGCGGCCGCGCCATTCTGGGCTGGGGCGGAAGCGCCTTCACCGTCTTCAAGAACGTCTTGAACCGCGGAAGCACCGGCAGCTTCGACACGGAATTTTCCCATAGAATCGAAAAGGCCGTCTGCACGCTCCTCCGCTCGCCGCGGACGGCGCTCCTCTTTTCCTCACGGCAGGCGGCGCTCAAAGCCGCGCTGACCATTTCCCCGGCGGACACAAGCTTCTGGCGGCCGTGGAATCCCGAACAGACGGACTGGACGCAGCGCGACGTCGCAATCATCGCGCCGCCGCTCCCTTGGGCGCAGGAGCTGTTCATCGTCGCGGCGAAGCCCGAACTGGTGGAAGTCGCCCGCGCCGCGGGGCGGCAGCCTCCCGACGGAGAGCGCCTCCCGGCGCCGCTTCAAGCCGCGATTACGCGCGCCATCTACGATTTGATTGCGGCGCTCCAAACGCGCGGCGAAAAGGACTGGTTCCTTTATGACAGCGTCCTGCGCCCATACTGGACGCGCCGCGGCCCGTACCTCTTCCCGAACATCGGCGAGGCGCAGTACCCGGACTTCCTCCGGCACTGCCTTGACTGCGGAATCGTCATCAGCCCGGACTGCAACACGCCGTCCATCGTGCCGTTCGGAGCCGCCCCCGGCGTCTTCACGAAGCTGAAGCGGCAGCCGTTCCCCATCAGCACTGCGCAGGACGGAGGCGCCCCATGACCGCCGCAGACTCCTACTGGCAGCAGTTCCTCCGCGCAACCGGACGGACCGATGAAAAGTGCGCCGGAGACGTCCAGTTCTCCACCGACGGCTTTGCGGACGACGCGCGGCTCGCGCTCATCCTCGCCGGAAAGAAGACGGCAGCATTCTCGCCGTTCGCGACGTTTGCGGCAGACAACGAGCCGCTTCCCGCCGCCGGAGAGCTGTACCTTTTGTTCGACCGCGCCGGAACGCCGCGCTGCGTCATTGAAATTGAAAGCGTCGCCGTCGTTCCGTTCGATGCAGTTACCTGGGACATGGCGCGGCAGGAAGGGGAGGCGACCGATTTGAACGACTGGCACGGCAGCTTTTCGGAATTCCTGCAAGAAGAATCGGAATCTGTCGGATTTCCGTTCACGCCGGACACGCGGCTCGTGTTCCAGACATTCCGCGTCATCTACGTATGACGGGCGCTCCGCCCGCCGCGGAATATTCCGGCAGTCCGCAAACTTGCCATCAGCCGCCGAATGGTATATACTTTCTACCATACATTTCATTTGTCTTGTTTACAGGAGGCTCTTATGTCCAACAAATCAACGCTGTCCATCGGCAGGCTGATCCTTCAAATCGCGCTCGGCGTCATGCTCGCCGTCGCAGGCATCTGGGCGCTGCAAGGAAGCGGCGACGACGCGGCGGCGGCAATCCGCAGCATTTTCGATGGAAACATTG
>CAMWPF010000082.1 GCA_947176045.1 uncultured Treponema sp.
AGCGGAATGCGCTCCGTCGGCAGCTGCACGCCCAAATCGCCGCGCGCGACCATGACGCCGTCGGCCTCCTTGACGATTCCGGCGATATTGTTCAAGCCTTCCTCGTTCTCAATCTTCGCGATGACGCGCGCGTCCGCGCCGACCGACTTCAAGTATTCCTTGATTTCGACGACTTCCTCCGGGAAGCTGACGAAGCTCGCGGCGACAAAGTCGACGTCCTGCTCTGCGCCGAACTTCAAGTCCTCCTTGTCCTTTTCCGACATGATGGGAAGCCCCGCGTGCAGCCCGATGAGGTTGACGTTCTTCCGGCTTCCGATGACGCCCGAATTCCGCGCCGTGCAGCGGATGACGGAGCCGCAGACTTCCTGAACGTCAAGCTCGATGAGCCCGTCGGCAATCAGAATCTTGATGCCCGGCGCCAGCTTCTGCGGCGCCTCCTTCCATGAAATCGACAGGCGGCAGGGATTTCCGTCGGCGGCTCCGACGCAGGGCGCGCCGTCCGCAGTGATTTCCACCGGATCTCCGGTCGTGATGACGATGCTGCTTCCGTCCTCCGTCATTCCCGTCCGTATTTCCGGCCCCTTCGTGTCGAGCATGACGGCGACCGGCACTTTCAGCTCGTCCGCAATCCGCCGGACGCGCGCCATCGCCTGGGCGTGCCATTCATACGTTCCGTGTGAAAAATTGAAGCGGGCGATGTTCATGCCGGCCGAAATCATGCTGCGGATTGTCTCATCATTATCGCAGGCAGGTCCAATCGAACATACGATTTTTGTCTTTCGCGTTACCATGATTGTATTATAATCGCGAAAACCGCGCTTTTCAACAAAATATCTGCGGGTGTATTCCAGAAGAATTCGGACGGAACGGGGGCGGCCGCGTTCCGGCTTGCTCCGGGGTTCGCCGCCTTGCGCGGCTCCGCCGTCAGTCCGCCGCGCCGCCGGCGCGGCTTCCTTCCGGCCGGCTGCCTGCGGCAGCCGCCCTCCGCATCCGGCGTAGGCGGGACGCGCCTGGTTCAAAATCCGCCGGCCGGCTCCAGCTCCTCGACGGCGATGCGCGCCGTCCAGTCCGTCTTGAAGAATGCCGAGCGGTCCGCCTCCAGACGGACGGAATACGTTCCGCCCTGCTTGAATTCCGCCCGAACCGTCTGCGCGGGAAGCGCAGTTCCCGCGGTGATTCCGTCCGCCGGAACGACAGGAATGATGCGGAAGCTGACTTCCCTGCCGGATTCCACGAGGACGCCGCCGCCTTCCGCGGCGTTGTCCCGCTCATAGACGGCGAACGGCTCCCCGTCTATGGACTGGACGCAGACTCCCGGCCCGAACGATCCGCGGGCGGAGCGCTCCGCCGCCGCAATCGTCCGGCGGGGCGTCCAGCCGGAGACGCGAACGGAATAGTTCCGCCGCGCCGTCCGCCCGTTCTTTCCCGGCGCGGAAAGCGCGATGTCCGCGCGCAGGACTCCGTCCGCACGGCAGCGCGTGCTGATTCCGGCAGTCTGCGCCGCGTCCGTCTCGAACCGCGCGGCGGCGGAGCCGTCTGATTCGGAGCGTCCCGCCTCCGCGGACTGCGCCGTAACGTGGGCTGCCTCCAGATGCAGGCCCGACGCTTCTTCGAGCGCGGCGCCCAGCTCCGCAAACGGCAGCGCCGCGATGAGTTCCGCCGCGCCGCCTGCTGCTGCGGCGAGCGCGCCGTCCTCGTCCAGAATTTCCACCGACGCGACCGCAAAGCCGGAGTCCGGCAGCGCCTTCGGAAACGCCGCCGTGCTTGCGCAGGAGGCGGCGAGCAGCGCGGACAGGGCGAGTGCGGCGGAAGCCAGGCGTTTTTTCATAATCGTATCCTTGTAAAAGAAGTGTTCCGCGCCGTGGGCGCCGGATGCGTCAATCATATAAAATGTGCCGCCGTCTTGCAAGCGCGCGGCGCGCCCCTTCCGATTTTTTGCGGCGGCGGCGCTTCCTACTATAATAGTTGGCGGAAATCTGCTATAGTGGAAGCGCCGCGTCCTGCGGCAAAATCGAATGAAAACGAGGCGTTTATGATTGCTTGGACAAATGCCGACACATTGTCTTCATGGAAGAAGCTGCTGTCGCTGAAAGGGATGGTTTCTGTCGCCGACGCGCTGGGCGGTGCGGACGCCGCGGAACGGATCCGCGCGTATTCGGTTCCGATGGCGGAAGGAATGACGTACAACTTTGCGGCGAAGCAGGTCAACGACACCATTCTGGGAATCCTTTCGGAACTGGCTTCGGAAGCCCAGCTCATTGAGAAATTCGAGGCGCTCTACAACGGCGAAGTCGTGAACACGGGCGAAGGGCGGCTCGTCCTCCACCAGCTTACGCGCGGGCAGCTCGGAAAGGACGTCGTCGCCGACGGCGTGAACAAGCGCGAATTCTACCGCGCCGAGCAGCAGAAGATTGCTGACTTTGCGGAAAAAGTCCACAGCGGAAAGATCGTCGGCGAGGACGGCGGGCGCTTTACGTCCGTCTGCCAGATTGGAATCGGCGGAAGCGACCTCGGCCCGCGGGCGATGTACCTCGCCCTTGAAAACTGGGCGAAGGCGAACGGAACGTTCAAGATGGAGGCGCGCTTCATTTCCAACGTCGATCCTGACGACGGAGCGGGTGTGCTTGCGTCGCTCGACCTTGCGCACACCATCTTCATTCTGGTCTCAAAAAGCGGAACGACGCTTGAGACGCTTACAAACGAGTCGTTCGTCAAGGAATTCCTCAGGAAGGCGGGGCTGGATCCGGCGCGGCACATGATCGCCGTTACGAGCGAAACCAGCCCGCTCGCCCGCAACCCGGACTATCTGGCGGCGTTCTACATGGACGACTACATCGGCGGGCGCTATTCCTCTACGTCCGGCGTCGGCGGCGCAGTTCTGAGCCTCGCGTTCGGCCCGGAGGTGTTCGCAGACTTTTTGGAAGGGGCGGCCGCGGCGGACGTCACGGCGAAGAACGCCGACATCCGCAAGAATCCGGCGCTGCTCGACGCGCTCATCGGCATTTACGAGCGCAATGTGCAGGAATATCCTGCCACGGCAATCCTGCCGTACAGCCAGGCGCTCAGCCGCTTTCCGGCGCACCTCCAGCAGCTCGACATGGAGTCAAACGGAAAGTCCGTCAACCGCGACGGCGCGCCCGTTTCCTATCCGACCGGCCCGGTCATCTTCGGCGAGCCGGGAACGAACGGGCAGCATTCGTTCTATCAATTGCTGCACCAGGGGACGGACGTCGTGCCGCTCCAGTTCATCGCGTTCCGCGAGAACCAGACGGGCAAGGACGTCGTCATCGAGGACTCCACGAGCCAGAAGAAGCTCTGCGCCAACGTCGTCGCGCAGATTGTCGCGTTCGCGTGCGGAAAGCAGGATGCCGACCCGAACAAAAGCTTCGCCGGAAACCGTCCGT
Source organism: uncultured Treponema sp. (assembly GCA_947176045.1). Taxonomy (GTDB): domain Bacteria; phylum Spirochaetota; class Spirochaetia; order Treponematales; family Treponemataceae; genus Treponema_D. Next base: position 3,405 of record CAMWPF010000082.1, read on the forward strand.
CGTCGCTCATCTACGGCAGGCAGCTCACTCCGCGGACGCTCGGCGTCCTGCTCTCGCACTATGAGAACAAGGTCATGTTCCAAGGCTTTGTCTGGAACATCAACAGCTTTGATCAGGAGGGCGTCCAGCTTGGCAAGAAGCTTGCCAAGACCGTCCTTTCTGGAAAGATGGACGGCGCGCTCGAATCGTTCGCGTCGCTGCTCGTCTAGCCTGATATAAAAAGCCGTCCTGCCAGGCAGGACGGCTTTGCCGAGAACCGGGGTCGAACCGGCACGACGTTTGACTGTCGAGGGATTTTAAGTCCCTTGTGTCTACCAATTCCACCATCTCGGCATGTCTGTCCATTCTATATAAGAACGTCGTTTTTTTCAAGCCGTGCGCTGTTCCGCCCTGCGCTAGTGCCGTCCTTTCCGTCCGCCAGAAAGAAAAAGCTGTTTTTATCCGTCCTCCTGTTTTGAAAATCAACGGAACATGAGTATATTCGATGGCAGATGCGCGGCAGAAATGGTCTGGCAATGATGATTTCTGCCGCGCGGCGCAGGAAGAGGCGGGATTACGCGGAAGGAGGAGCGCGACATGAAGCTTTGGAAGAGGAACGCCGCGTTGTGCGCGGCCGTGCTGGCGGTGGTTGTGTGTGCGGCGGTTGCCGCCGTGAGGCTGCGTAAGGCAGAGGGGCAGGGAATTGTTTCTGTTACGGCGGTTGCGGAAGTGTCCGGAGACGGAGAGCATGTTTCCGCGGTCATTCTGGAATATCTTGAATTGATGGACGCGTCGCGGCTTTCTGCGGCTGATTTTTCGGTCGAAGGGCGGAGCATTGCCTCCGTCGCCACGAGCGGCACGGCGGAAAAGACGGCGGCGTCCGTTTTGGGAGCGTATGTGGTTTTGAACCTCCTGCCGGAGGCGCCGCGGAATTCTGATGAGGGAAGGCGTCGGCCGGATGCGGGCGCTCCTGGCGCAGGAACGGGCGAGCCTGACTTCGCGTCGCAGTCGGATGTCGTCGTCGATATAACGGCGGTCGCCGCGCAGACGCGGAAGGTCGTGTCCGCCGCGGGAACGGTGTACGCGCCGTCCGGGCCGATTGCAAGCACTGCGAGCATCGAGCTTGTGGTGCGCGATTTCAAGAAGGAGCTGTATACGGACGCGGAGACAGGATGCTCGATTCCGTACTTTGTCTATCTGCCGGAAGGCTATACGGCTGACAAAACATATCCGCTTGTATTCTTTGTGCCGGACGCAAGCGCGAACAACGGAATCGATACGACGACGCTTACGCAGGGGAACGGCGCGATTGTCTGGGCGGCTCCTGAAGAACAGGCGAAGCATCCGGCGATCGTCGCCGCCGTGCAGTATCCGCGCTCCCTCGTTCAGGCCATCGGACCGCTTACGCAGGATGCGCATGAATGGTCGGTCGGACTGACGCTCGTCCACAACCTGCTCGTCCATCTGATTTCCGAATATTCTGTCGACACGAGCCGGATTTATGGAACCGGGCAGTCGCAGGGCTGCATGGCGAACATTGCCATCAGCGACAGATATCCCGACTTGTTCGCCGCGCAGCTTCTCGTCGCGGGACAGTGGGATGTCGACGAAATGGAGGCGATGAAGGACAAGAACCTGTGGATTGTCGTCTGCACCGGCGACACGAAGGCCTATCCCGGCATGAACAGCGCGACGGAGCGGTGGGAGTCGCTCGGCGCAAAGGTCGCCCGGAGCGCGCCTTGGAATCTGGATGCGGACGCGGCGGAGCTGGCGCGGGACGTCGCCGCGATGCGCGCGCAGGACTGCCGGATCAACTACACTGTGTTCGAGGGCGGAAGCCATTCGCAGACATGGGCTGTCGCATACGGCATCGAAGGAATTCGCGACTGGCTTTTCGAGCAGACGAAGTGAACGGCTGGCGGTCTGGCTGCGTTGTGCGGGCGGATTGCCAGCCTCTAAAAAGGCGCCCCGCCGCATTTTGCGGCGGGGCGCCTAAGACGGACTGCTCTTTTTACAGCGGTGTCAATTCCATTTGACGGAATATGTCGTTGTTCCGCTTGAAACGGTTACATCCTCGGTCTTGTTCCAGATGGTGCCTGGAGTTGAACCGGAAGCATTCCAATCCGGCGTCGTTGTGCCCGTGATGCAGCGGACAATCAGGAAGTTTGTGATGTCGGACGGCGCTGAGAATGTCGTTGTGCCGGATGAATCTGCACTTGCAGGATGCCAAACACCAGATCCGGCTGAGCCGCCCCAGCACCATGCGAAGAATGCCGGATTGCTGGAAGTAATATCCCAGCCGGGCGAACTTGTACAGATGAATGTCACTGCCTCCGTTCCGCCTCCTTCTTCTCCGCTTGCGCCCTTCTGCCAGATTTTGAAGTTCGTGCCGCTGTAGACCGGGTTGTTTCCTGCGTAGCCGTCTCCGTCCGGCGTCCAGCCGCTTCCGATGGCGACGGCAAGCTCGCCGTTTGTGCCGGAGACTTTCGCCGCGTAGACGGAGCTTGTGGCGGCTTCCACGTTCAGCGCGCTGTCGTATTCGATTCCGACGGCCTTCCGCAAGGCGATCAAGCTGTCGATGTGCGCGCGGTAGGTTTTTTTCGTTCCCGGCACGGCGCTTCCGCCGATGTACTGGCTTTCGCTGTGTCCGCCGCTTTCTGCGTCCGTGAAGTAGTGCTGCCAGGCGACGCACGGATAGCCCGGATGCGTGAGGATGAGCGCGTATGCCGCGCCGACATCGGCCGGGTCGAGGTACCAGTGCGCCTGTGTGGAGCCGGTGTCGTGGTTGTCGATGAACGTTACGGCGTCCGCAGGCTGGCTTTGCATGAGGCTCGCCTTGTCTGCGAGGAGCGCGTAGCTGCCGTTCGCGGCGTTGCTCGTGTTGCAGCCGAAGACGCTGTTCAGGATGCCTTTGAGGGCGAAGTCGAACGCGCGGGAGCGCATTCCGCCGCCTGCCGTCGCGGAAATCCAGTTCTTGATTTCCGTTCCCCATGCGCCCGGATTGGACGCGCTGAATCCGGCGGTCGGCCAGTATTCGCCGACGGAGAATTCTGCGGAGGAGCCGGCATTGTACTGCCCGACGTACTGTCCGCCGAAGCCCTTTACGAAGTCGTAGCGCCAGCCGACGAATCCCGCCGGCTTGAGGACGTCGTTCAGCCATCCGATGATTTCTTTTTGGACGACGGCGTTCGTGTGGTCGAGGTCGCGGCACGCCGCATAGCTTTCCCCGGTGTCGTTCGCGCCCTTTATCGAGGCTTTGTACATTTCGCTGGTCGGGGAGCTGAAGCCGGAGTCGTTCGAGGCAATCGCGGAGAAGTTGAGGCACTTCACGCTGTAGCAGTTGTCATGCCCTTGCCCGCAC
>CAMWPF010000083.1 GCA_947176045.1 uncultured Treponema sp.
ACATCTTTCCGGGGGGCCCCGCCTGCGTCGATTTTCCCCCCCGGCCGCGGGGCGCGCCTTTCCCCCGGGGTTGGGGGCGGGCCGGGGGCCGGGGGCTATGCCCGCTCCGGCGTCCGCATTTTTAAAATGCGGCAAGCTCCATGTCCTGCTCCATAGCAACTTCCTCCTCAACAGAAGCCCGGTTTGCCTCCGCAATTGCGGACAAATCTTCCTGCGGCTCCGGCTTTGTGATATTCTTTTTGAATTCCACGTGCTCTGCGATAATGGTGACGCGGCTCCTTCCCTTTCCATCCTTGTCCGTCCATCGGTTCTGCCGGAGCCTTCCGACGATGCGCACGCCCCTCCCTTTCTCACAGTTATCTGCGCACAGCTCCGCCGTTTTTCCGAACGCTTCGACTTCAAAAAATGATACTTCGCTGACGCCCTTGCCGTCGGTGTCCTTGTAGAACCGGTTTACAGCAACCGGCACGGTGCATACATTGAAGCCGCGCGGCGTGGTCCGCCGTTCCGGCGCCCTGACGACATTTCCTTCAATGATGAGCGAGTTGAGTTGATTCATAATTCCACCTCTCAAAATGATTTCAGACAATGGTATAGGAACAGGTTCCGCGTCCTGTACTGTCCGGCAGGCTGATTTGTCTGCTGCATATATATCGCAGTTCAAGGGCAGAAAAGTGAAAAAAAATACGAAAAAAAGACGGAAAACTGCATTTTTTTGATTTTTTTTGCGAATATTAGCATGGAGGCTTGTATGAGACGTTCGTTTGCTTCTATTTTGACAGATGGTTCGGCGGCCGTTCTAGCGGCAGTGTTTTTCCTGCCGGCGGCAATAGGACTGTCCGGCTGCGCTTCTTCCGGCATTCGGACAAGTCCATATCGTTTGGACGGGGAGATGGTGCAGGGCGGCGGACTGCGGATGGATTCGGAATTCTTCTATTTGTTTTCGTTTGCAAACTGCACGGAACGGGAAATCGCCGCGTTTTCTGTAACGCTTGGTCTGTGCGACGGCGACGGACTTCCTGCATTCGAGGACTACCGCATTTGCGCTGATTTTTCATGTGCAGTTCCGCCAGGCGGGCGTGTGGAGCTGGCGATTCCATTGGATGACAGCTTGTATGACGTGCCGGACGAACTGTATCAGACAGACTGCTTTTATGTCAACCGAATTGTCTTTGCGGACGGAACAGTATGGGAGGATGTGTTTGGAAGGTACGGACTGTAGGAAAAAAGCACGGCTGCAACAGCAGCCGTGCTTTGTGAAGCCTGAAAGAAATCGCGCACCATGCCGCGTTTAAAGCGGTATGTTTCCGTGCTTTTTGAGCGGCTTGTCCATGGCCTGCTTGTTTTCGAGGAACGAGAAGCTTTCCAGAACGCGGCGGCGGGTTTCCTCTGGCGCGATGACTTCCGTAATGTAACCGCGCTTTGCCGCGATTGCCGGCGTCATAATCTCCGTGCGGTACGCCTCCTCCTTTGCGGCGACTTCGGCGGCTTTGGACGGATCGGCAAGCTCCTTCGCGTAGAGGATTCCGACAGCTCCTTCCGCCCCCATGACGGCGATTTCAGAAGCCGGCCACGCATATACAAAGTCCGCGCCGATGTGCTTGGAGCACATGGCGATGTAGGCGCCGCCGTACGCCTTGCGTGTGATGACGCTGACTTTCGGAACGGACGCTTCGGAATAGGCATAGATGACTTTTGCGCCGTGGCGGATGATGCCCTTCTGCTCCTCCTGAGGTCCGGGAATGAATCCCGGCACGTCCACGAATGTGAGGAGCGGAATGTTGAAGGCATCGCAGTAGCGTACGTGGCGCGCGATCTTGTCGCTCGCGTCGCAGTCAAGGACGCCGCCCATGCCGCCCGGATTGTTGGCGACGATTCCGACGGAACGCCCTTCAATCTTTGCGAAGCCTGTCACGCAGTTGATGGCGAATTCCGCAGATGTTTCAAAGAACGAATCGTCGTCTACGACATCGGTGATGACGTCGCGGATGTCATAGCCCTTGCGGCTGTTTTCTGGAAGGATGGTGCCGATGTGCTTCTTCTTTTTCTCAGAAAAATGATATTTTGCCGCCTGCACCAGTTCGTCGCCGTAGTGGTGCGGGATGTAGTCGAGCAGCGCGCGCACCTTGTCGTAGCATTCCGGCTCGCTTTCACAGCGGAAGTGGGCGACCCCGGATTTTTTGGAGTGGATGGACGCGCCGCCCAGTTCCTCCGCCGTGATGTCCATGAACATGACGGATTTGACGACCTTCGGGCCGGTGATGAACAGCTGGCTGATTTTGTCCACCGCAAAGATGAAGTCCGTGATTCCCGGCGAATAGACGGCGCCGCCCGCGCAGGGGCCGGCGATGATGGAAATCTGCGGAACGGAGCCGGACGCACGGACATTCTGATAGAACAGGTCGCCATATCCGCACAGCGCGTCGACGCCTTCCTGAATGCGCGCTCCGCCGGAATCATTTATTCCGATGACCGGACAGCGCGCCTGAACCGCCTTGTCGATCAATTCTGCTATCTTCCTGCCATGCATGAGTCCGAGCGAGCCGCCCTGCACAGTGAAATCCTGCGCGTATATTGCAACCTTGCGGCCGTTGATTTTTCCGAATCCAGTGATGACGCCGTCGTAGGGAATGTCTTTTTTATCCATTCCGAAGCTCGTGCAGTTGTGGCGCACGCCGGAATACAATTCTATGAATGAATCCTTGTCGCAGAGTGCGTTGATGCGCTCTATGGCATGAAATTTCCCTTTTGCGTGTTGCTTTTCAACAGCATATTCCATGTGGAAGACCTCCAGCAATTTTTATAGATGATACAGAATCCTTTCCGTGTTGTCAATATGACATATTTTCTAAAAATGTCATATTGACCGCGCGTCATGCGCCGCCGTCAGTAGCCGAGCGCGTCAAGCCGCGTCCGCTCCGCTTCCAGCGAGGCGGCTGTCGGAACCCATGGATAGCGCTCGCGGAGGCTTTGCACCGCCGCTATGACGTCGCCGCCGTGCGACGCGAGCGCTTCCTTCAAGTCTGTGGAAAAAATCGCCGGATGGATGACGTCCGTGCTGCTGGCTTGGCCGAGCCTGCCGATCTGCCAGCGGTCGCCGGTCCATTTCAGTTCCACACGGGTGGTAAATTCTTCTGCATGAATCCAATTGTCTACAGTGTGAACTAAATAATAGCGGGCGGTATGTTCGGCGGCGGACGTTCGCACGAGCCGCTCCGTTCCCTCCCGGACCAGCTTCGGCGGATGTGAGCGTCTTGTCGGCGGCGCCGCGTCCAGAATGGACGGCTGTCCGTCCAGCGAAAAGTTGGTGATTCCATATATGAGGTGCGAATAGGCGCGCGTCGAATCTGGTTCAAAGAACATCCAGTTTTCCGGCGTTGAGACGCCCGATTCGAAATTGTAGGCGCTGCGCATCTGCCCGGTAACAAAAATCTGCGGAACCTGCGAAATGTAGCGCTGCGCTTCCGGACAGTCCTTTGCTGCGGCAAGCATGAAGTCCGTATCCATCTGGTGCAGTCCGGTATAGAACACTTCCGTCACTGCCGCAGAATCCAGTCCGATGACCGTCGGCTTTTTTCCAGATTCAGCGAAAATGGACGCGGCGATGACGGCTGCAAGGACCGCTGCTGCTGCGGCCGCTGCTCCCGCAGCAAAATGCCGGCGGAAGCGCTTGCGCCGCGCGACCTGCGTCCGCTGTCTTGCGCGGAATTCCTGTGCCGCCCGGCGGAATTCCGCTTCCGGGAGCGCAGGAATCCGTTCCTCCCCGGAAAGCAGCTCCTTCCGCAGCGCCTCCAGAGGGAACGGCGATTTCAGCGGAGCGCCGCGGAGCGCCGTGTCGATTGCGTCCGCGAGGGCGGCGTCAATGCCGTTCACGCAGTATTCGATGGGAAGGAAATTCCGGTCGCAGATGGTCTGCGCGTCCTTGCCATCGCCGCCTTGCGGCGGATACGGAAGCTCGTCGGCAAGCGCAAAATAGGCGCAGACGGCGCAGGCGAATTCCTGCGCCTGGCGGCGTTCTGCGATTGAGTCGCGCCAGCAGTCTTGGAACGCGGCGTACTGCGCCGTCCCCCTGTTTGCGCATGCGCGGTCGAATGTCTTTTCCGGCAGGAACAGCAGGCGTGTTCCGCCACATCCATCGAATTCGTACAAAATGCCGCCGGGACTGTTGCAGGGCAGGGGGACGTTCCGCCCGACTGCCGCCGTATATGCTGCGCAGACGGCGGCGAGCAGCCGTTTCGATTCTGCGCGCGCGGCCGCCTGCGCGAACGGCTGTCCGCCGGAATCTGCCGGCTGCCGTGCAGGCTCGGAACGGGGGCTGCCGTGTTGTTCCTGTTCCGGCTCCTGTTCCGAACCGGCGCCTTCCGTCTGTCCCGCGCCTGCGGGAAGGGCTTTGGGCGCGCGTCCATAGGCGAGCGCGAGCAGCGACGAGAGTGTCCGCCCGGAAAATCTGTCGCCGCAGAACAGGACGTCCTCTCCTTTTCCGCTGCTTTTTGTGCCGGAAAATGTCCATGGGGTGAATTCCAGCACGGTTCCGGCGGCATCCAGCTCCACCATGAATCCTGGCTCCGCCATGAGGAGCGAGCATTTTGTCTTGGCGAACATGACCTCGTCAAGCCCTGTCGAGAGCATGATCGCGCCGTCTTCTGTCCTTGCGATTTCTGTCATTTGCAGCGCCCTCTTGCGCCGTGCGCCTTTGCCTGTTCCGCGCGCTCAGCGCCTGCCGTCCGCGGAATACAAATACTTGAAATAATCCATGTTCGTGCTGTACGTCGCGTCGTAGCCTGCGAGCGTCGATTTGTAGGATTCCATGCTCTTCCAGAATGCGTAGAATTCCGCGTCGCGGCTGTACGCGTCGGCATAGATGCGCGCCGCCTGCGCGTCCGCCGTTCCCTTGATTTCCTCGGACTTGCGGTACGCTTCGGATTGGATCGTGCGCTTCTCGTTCTCCAGCTTGCCGAGCCATTCAGCCTTCCTTCCCTCTCCGAGCGAACGGTACGCCTGCGCGACTTGGTTGCGCTCCTTGATCATGCGGTTGTAGACTGATTCCGTCAGCTCGTCGGAGTACTTGATCTGCCGAGGCACGATGTCGATAAGCTCGATGCCGTACTCTGGGACGAGCTTGTTCGCCTCCGCCGTCATCTGGCGGCACAGCTCGCTGCGCCCCCTTGCAACCGACTCGTTTGCGGTGCTGACGTTCACGAGCGATTCGATTTCCTTTGCCTCGTCGTCTTCGGAGACGGTGCTGACGGCGGCGCGCTCGTTGATGATGTTGGAGCTGCGGACGATTTCGCTGAGCCGGTTCTGCGTGATGACCGTCCGCGTTGAGGAGTCGATGATGTCGCTGAGCTTGTTGTAGGCGTTGTCGAGCGTCTTGAAGCTGCGGTAGAATTTCGCTGGATCGGTGATCTTCCAGCGGCTCGTGGTGTCGACGATGATGAACTGGTTCTCCTTTGTGGGAATGCGCTGCGAATCTCCGTCGAGGGAGAGGACGAGCCTGGGATACGTCGTGATTTGATCGATGAACGGCACCTTGAAGTACAGGCCGGCCTCCGTGCGCGTCGAGACGATGCCGCCGAACCGCGTGGCGACCGCCTGCCAGCCTTCGTTGACGATGTAGAACGGCCCCATCAGGAAGAAGGCGGCGAGCAGGACGGCAATCGCGCCGAACGCGACCAGCAGTTTTTTCAGGGATTTTGTCATTGGGAGCCTCCTTTCGCGGCGGACTGCCTTGCCGCGCCGCCCGTTCCGCCTGAAAGCGGCTTGACAGGCAGGACGTTCTCGAGCCTTCCGTCGATGAGCGTCGGCCTGCCTTCCGCGCCGAAAACGTCCTCCATGGTTTCAAGGTAGAGCCGCTCCCGCGTCACTTTGGGCGCGCGGCGGTACTCGTCATAGACGGAATTGAAGCGGGCGACGTCTCCCTTCGCGCGGTTGACGCGCTCGGCGGCATATCCTTCTGCGACTTGGAGCTGGCGGTTCGCCTCGCCCTGCGCCTTCGGAATTTCGGAATTGTAGGCTTCCTTTCCTTCGTTGATGAAGCGGTTCATGTCCTGGATCGCCTTGTTCACGTCCTCGAAGGCGTCCTGCACTCCGGCGGGCGGAACGATGTTCTGCAATTTGACGGCGATGACGTTGATGCCCAGTCCGAGCTGGCTGAAATTCTCGTTCATCATGCCGAGCGCGGTGTCTTCGATGGAGGCGCGCTCCGCGCCCATGATGTCGAGGATCGCGCGGTCGCCGACAAGCGTGTTGATGACCGAGCGCGAGATGTCGCGGATGGTCTGCCGCTTTTCCATGACGCCGAAAAGCCACTGCACCGGATCGACAATCCGGTATTGGATGATCCATTCGACGTCCACGATGTTCAAGTCGCCGGTGAGCATGATGGATTCGCTTGCGATGTTGTTGCGGTATTCGCTTTCACGCCCGGACTTGACGGTCTTGAAGCCGAACTGCTCCGTCTGGATGACTTTGACCGGCACGTTGAAGCTCTTGTCGATGCCGAACGGAAGCTTCCATTGCAGTCCCGGACCTACGGTCTCGTGGTATCTGCCCAGGCGCGTGACGACCGCCTGCTCCGTCTCGTCGACGACGAACAGGCTGCTGGCCGCTGCCGCCGCTGCAAAAATGGCGGCCGCCACTCCGATGATGAAGGGCGGCCTGAAGGCAAGCCGCCTGATTTTTCCGCTGGATGTTTCGCCCATGGTTTCCTCAAAAGAATGATGGTTCAAGTATACAC
>CAMWPF010000084.1 GCA_947176045.1 uncultured Treponema sp.
CGACGAAATCGGCAGGGGCGACTTCAACGTAACCTTCAACTCGCTGGAGCGATACTTCAAGGAGAACGGCATCCGCCTTTCAAACTATTCCCCGGCGGAATTTGACAATCCTCCCGCCGAGCGCGGCGTCTCGTACTCGACGCCGGGCGGACTTATGCGCACCGCGGCGCGCTTTGTTCCGCATGTCGGCGAAATCACGCGCAAGATTGAAGGGCATCCGGGCGTGTTCGACTATCTGGCGCACCTGTCGAAATCCATTGAGCGCGGAGACTCCCCGGTGTTCCAGTTGGTGGACTGCCTCAACTGCGAGATGGGCTGCAACGGCGGCCCCGCCACGTCGAACCGCGCCGAGCACCGCGACAAGGTTGAGGGCTACATCGAGCGCCGCGTCAAGGAGCAGGCGGTGAAGGCGGGCGGCGGAAGGAAGCCGGTTCCTGCCAAGAAGATGAACAAGTCGCTCGACAAGTACTGGCGCGCCGACCTGTACGCGCGCACGTACGTAGACCGCTCCGATGAATTCATGTCGAAATTCAGGCACGTCGGGAAGGACGACATCGGGAAGGCGTACCAGATGATGCGCAAGTCCTCCGCGCGCGATATGCTCAACTGCTCGGCGTGCGGCTACAAGTCGTGCGAGCAGATGGCGGTCGCAATCAGCCTCGGGCTGAACAAGCCGGAGAACTGCTACCACTTCCTGCACCTCGTCATGGAGGAGATGCACGAAAACCACAAGGACGAAATTTCAAGCAGGATAAAGGCGACGGTCGACTCCGTCTCGGTGAAGGTCGGGGACACCGGCAGCCGCATCCAGAGCCTCGTGGAAATCATCGACTCGGTGCACCAGTGCATCTCGGACTCGTCGGCGGCGATCGAGCAGATGGTCGCGAACATCTCGTCGATCAGCTCCGTCCTTGACAAGAACGCCGGCGCTGTCGAAAGCCTTTCGGGCGCGTCGCACAGCGGGCAGGAGGGGCTGAACCGCGTCGCGGACTTCATCCGCCAGATAGAGCAGGCGTCGGGAGGGCTCGAGCAGACGAACAGCGTCATTACGACGATCGCGAGCCAGACGCGGCTCCTTTCCATGAACGCCGCGATCGAATCCGCCCATGCGGGCGCGGCGGGGAAGGGGTTTGCCGTCGTCTCCGATGAGATCAGGAAGCTCGCCGAGAATTCCAGCGCGCAGGCGAAGGAAATTTCGGGGATGCTCAAGAATGTCAGGAGCCTCGTGGGCATGACGTCGCAGGCGTCCGGGGATGCGCAGAAGCTCTTCGGCGAAGTGGTGGGCCTTGCCGAGGACGTGCGCAGCCAGGAGGCCGTCATCCAGCATGCCGTGTCCGAACAGGCCGAAGGCGGCGCCACCGTCCTGAATTCCCTCGACCGGATGAAGACGCTCATGGCGAGCCTCAAGGAAAATTCCGACGGCTTGAAGGCGCTGTCCGAAAAGGTCGTGCAGGAGATCAGCCAGCTGGCGTCATAGGCGCGGAGGAAGGGCGGATTCCGTCGGAAGGATTTGACTGCATATGCGGAATATTTATATACTAGAGGAAGTATGAACACAAACACACCGGGCGGGCCGTCGGGACTGGATGCAGGCGCGCCGGAATTTGAATATGTCAAGTGGAGCCCCAAATTCGAATTGGGAATTCCTGTCATCGACGCCCAGCACAAGACGCTTGTCAACTTGTGCAACAGCTTTTACCAGACGCTGATCCAGCGCAAGTCGGACTGGAAGATGCCGTGGGAGGAGTCGCTGGCCGGCACGCTGCGCAAGTGCGTCGAATACGCGATGACGCACCTCAAGGACGAGGAGAAGCTCATGTCCGCCTGCGGCTATCCCGGCTATGCGCAGCACAAGCAGGCGCACGCGCTGTTCATCAAGGAGATCCTCTCCACGACGGAAGGCTTCAAGGATGCGACTATAGGCACTGCGTTCAAGTTCGTCAAGTTCCTGTACGACTGGATTTTGTCGCACATCGCCCATGACGACAAGCTGTATGTGCCGTATGTCCTCGACTACTACCGGAAGCAGCACGAAGGGCGGTAGCCGCCGCTCCGCAGCCTTTGTTCTCTATTGACAAAGCGTTCTGCGTGAAATAGAATATGATAATGATTCGTTTATTCGTGTTGCTGTGACGTATCTGAATATGCAGGCAGGAGTAGGGAATGACTTCGGATGAAATGCAGGTGAGTTTGGGGTACATCATCAGATGGGAGCCGAAATTCGAAATCGGGATTCCTGTCATCGACAGGCAGCACAAGGAGCTGTTCATGCTTTGCAACAACCTGCACATGGCGCTGAACAACAAGCAGCTCGGCGGATCATGGGAGGACGAATTCAAGTACGCCATCAAGGAGTGCGTCGAATACGTCAAGGTGCATTTCAAGAGCGAGGAGATGCTCATGCAGGCGGCCGGCTTTTCCGGTTTCAAGGAGCATAAGGAAGTTCACGCCATTTTTATACGGAAGGTGCTTGAATTTTCCAGCGCAGAAAATTATTCTGTAGGAACGGCGTTCCAGCTGGTGCGCTTCCTGTATGAATGGATCCTCTCGCACATCGCCCATGACGACAAGCTTTTCGTGCGAAGCGTCCTCGAGTACATCAAGCGGCGGGACGCGAATGGAGCGGGCGTGCCGCTTGCAGGTTCGGCTTGAACCGCAATTGGAAATAGGATAAAATAATTGTTATAGAGAGAGCCAATTTTGTACATAATGTACATAAATAGCAGAGGAGCATAATGAAAGCTAAAAATTCATTGGTTGTCCGCTTTTTTGCGTTGATGATTTTTATGGTCGCCTTGTATACGGGCATCCTGTTCGTCTTTACGTATAGGAGCCTGTCCGCAGGCATCAAGGATTATGCGGAGAACAATCTTCGTGATTCCCGCAAGATCTTGCGCAGCATGATTGAAAGCGAGCGGTCGGTGTTCATCGATGATGTGAATGTGTTTTTGAAGGGTTTGAACATCTACAATAATAACCAGATCCGTGAATACGTGCAGACAAACCATCTGGAAAACTTCGTCCTGTTCGACGGCGACGAAAAACAGCAGTATGCGTACGCCTCGACGACGTTCATGCCGCAGCGCGAGAACATTCAGAAGGCGCTCAAGGGCGAGACGGTCAGCTTCCTGTATACGGACTCTCACGGCGAGGTCATCTTCCGCGTGGGAGCGCCCGTCCATGACGGCGAGGAGGTCGTAGCGGCCGCCTTTGTTGACAAGGTCATGTTCAGCGACGAATTTGTGAAAAAGCTGTCCGACACTGCATCGGTTGAGTTCACCGTGTTCAACGGGTACACCCGCGAGTATACGAGCCTTGCCGGAATGAAGGGGACCGAACAGGAGGACAGGCACCTCATCGATGCTACGAAGACCGGCGAGGAGGTCTATCATGTCGTCTCCATCAATGGAACGAGGTATACTGCGGCGTACATTCCGTACTACGCGCTTGACGGACGCTATCTGACGGCCGTGTTCTTCGGAAAGAGCCTCACGGAAATTGACGCGATGGTTCGTTCCGTGTTCGCTCCGTTCATCCTCATCGCAGTCGTCCTGACCATCATCGTCATCACGGTTCTTGCGTTTGTTGCGAGGAAGCTCATCGCCGTGCCGCTCAACCGCATCGCAAAGGCGGTCAGCGACCTTTCTTCGGGCGACGCGAACCTTACCGCGCGCCTTCCGGTGCATGGAAAGGACGAGACGGCGGAAATATCGCAGGACGTCAACCAGTTTGTCGAAATGCTCCAGAAGATCGTCATCGAGCTGAACCAGAGCAGCAATTCCTTGGTTGCCATCGGCGACAGCCTTTCTACGACGGCGCAGGAGGCTGCAAGCTCCACTGCCGAAATCATGTCGAACATCGAGAGCGTGCGCAAGCAGACTGAAAACCAGACTGCCGTCGTCACCAATACGACGGTCGTCATCGAGGAGTCGCGCCGCAGCATGGACTCCCTCAAGGATTTGATTGAGAGCCAGGCGGCTGCAATCACCGAGTCTTCCGCGGCGATCGAAGAGATGCTCGGAAACATTTCCTCCGTCACCAACTCCGTCCACAAGATGTCGGACAGCTTCAAGGTGCTTGGCACGACGGTTACGGACGGCAACAGCAAGATGTCGGACGTTGACATGAAGATCATGCAGGTGTCCGAGCAGTCCAAGATGCTCGTGCAGGCGAACGCCATCATCTCGCAGATTGCATCGCAGACGAACCTGCTCGCCATGAACGCCGCCATCGAGGCCGCCCACGCGGGAGCTGCGGGAAAGGGCTTCGCCGTCGTCGCGGACGAAATCCGCAAGCTTGCAGAAACGTCGAGCGTGCAGTCGAAGAGCATCAGCGACGAGCTTGACAAGGTTTCAAACTACATCGAGGAAGTCGTCTCGCTTTCAAAGGAGTCGCAGGCCGCTTTCTCTGAAATCATCAACCACGTCAATTCGACGGAGGAAATCATCAACAACATCGATAACGCGATGAACGAGCAGGAACTTGCTTCCAAGCAGATCTTCGGCGCGCTCAGCGATATGAAGAACAGCGCGATGGAAGTCAACGATCAGACGAAGCGGGTCAATTCGGGAATCGCCCAGTTCGAGAAGGAAATGGAGACGATTTCACAGGTTTCCTCAGTCTTGATGGGAAGCATGGACGAAATGACTGCCGGAGCGCGCAACATCAGCGAGGCTTCGCAGAATTGTTCCGACCTTGCCGGACGGACGAAGGACAACATCACCCTTATGGAAAGCAAGCTCGGCCAGTTCCGCGTGTAATGCAATGTGGAGCGCGCCTGCGGGCGCGCTGTTCCGTGGCTTGCTCAAGCGCCGAAATGCACGTTCCTTCCAGCATCTGCCGCAGGGAACGTGCATCTTCTTTTGGAGGTGTGCATGGATTTGTTGGAAGAGCTTCTGGCGGAGGGCGCCGACATTGCGGAGGGGCTTCGGCGGCTTGGCGGCAAGGCTGATTTCTATACAAAGATGCTGCTGCGTGTTCCGACCCTCATTGCAGAACGGCCGGTGACGGCGGCGATGATGCGGGATAATCCTGCGCTCGCCGTTGAAAACGCGCACGCAGTCAAAGGCGTTGCAGGCAACCTTTCCATCACGCCGCTGTATGAATCATATTCAAAAATTGTAGCCCTGCTGCGGGAAGGCGACAGCGGTGCCGCGTCGGCGGTGCTGGAAGGAATTCTTCCAGTGCAGGAGCGCATCCTTTCGATAATTGAAAAGTACAGACAACTCAATGGAAGTTAGAAAATGAACCAGAACAAGACAATTCTGATTGTTGACGATGTTGAAGTTGACCGGGAAATACTGAAGGAAATTCTGAACGATTACTTTACAGTCATAGAGGCGGCGAACGGAGAGGAGGCGCTCAAAATAATTCAAGAGCAGGCGGAGTCGCTGAAGGCCATAATGCTCGACATCGTGATGCCGAATTTCGACGGCTTCAGCGTCCTTGAGTCCATCAAGGACAAGAAGGCCGGCAGCCTGCCTGTCTTTTTGATAACGTCGGAGGCGACGCGCGACAATGTGAGCAAGGCGATGCAGTTCAATGTGGCCGGAATCATCAGAAAGCCGTTCGACCGGGAGACCATCCTGCATCATCTGTCGCAGAGCGTGGGCGGCATTGCCTACCAGCTGAGCGTGCCGGAAATTCTGGAGACGCGCAAGTACATCAAGCAGCTTGAGCTTTCATACAATACATACCTTGACAATTTTGGAAAGGACGCCGGGCATTGGCTGCGCGTTGTGGAGCTGATGAAGATCCTGCTGCGCCACTACGCTGAAGAGGAGAAGGGAGCCGGACTGGATGACAATTCGATCGAAGTCATCGCGGGCGCCGCCTACTTCTGCAACATCGGCGACATGGTCTGCCAGAAGGTCCTGCGTAAGGACGGCAGCATGAGCGACAGCGACCACACGTTCCACGGTGCGAACATCATCCGC
The DNA here is from genome assembly GCA_947176045.1 of uncultured Treponema sp. Taxonomy (GTDB): domain Bacteria; phylum Spirochaetota; class Spirochaetia; order Treponematales; family Treponemataceae; genus Treponema_D. The sequence continues at coordinate 5,937 of CAMWPF010000084.1, forward strand.
TTCAACTATTCCTTCAAGTGCAGCTTCTTTGTCTCCGTCTGTGCGGAGATGTGCCTGCAGCACCACGAACGGTTCGACGGCACGGGCTTTCCGAACAGGCTTGCGGGAAATGAAATTTCGGTGTACGCCCAGATGGTCAGGCTGTGCGAGGATTTTGACGAAAACCTGTTCCGCTACGGGCAGAAGAACATCGCGCGGTTCGACTTCATCGCCCAGATGCTCGCCGAGGATGAGGGCGCCTATGACCGCAATATGCTGTGGCTCCTGAACGACTGCAAGCTGGACATCGCCGCATACTACCGGACGCTCAAATAGCGGTCTGCGTCCTTATTCCGTCCTGTTCAAAGATTCTTTTTGCGGCGAACACTGCATTCAAGACGCGCGGAAAGCCTGCGTACGGGATGCACTGCATGAATATGCCGATGACTGTTTCCGGCTGGATGCCGACGTTCAGCGCGCCGCGGATATGCACTTCAAGCTGCGCCTCGCATCCTCCGAGCGAAAGGATGCTTGCCAGCGTTGCAAGCTCCCGTTCTCTGAGCGTCAGGCTTCCGTCCGCGTAGATTTCACCGAACGCAAATTCAATGATGTGGCGCCCCAGTTCCGGCGCAATGCCTGCAAGCGAATCCAGCACTGCCTGCCCGCCTTTTCCGTCCACCGCGTCGAGCAGTTCCATTCCCCGTGCAAACCGCGCGCCTTTTTCTTCTGTTCTTTCCGTTTTCATTGCAATTCCTCCGTGATTTTCTATATACTTTGATGATAGTTGTTGAAC
>CAMWPF010000085.1 GCA_947176045.1 uncultured Treponema sp.
CAATTCTACCGCTTTCTGTCCGGATCTCTCCAACGACAGCAGCGCCTCCCTCACTTCGTCTTCCAGCGTCCTGCACCTGGCCTGCAAGATTTCCGAGCTCCCGCTCTGTTTTGTCAACAAGCCCTGCAGCAGCTGTACTTCGCTCCTCATACTTTGCAGTTCTGCCCGCACTGCCTCCAGCTCCGGCCCGGTAAGAACAATATCCGAAGCCTGCGAGCAGCACGGCAGCCGCAAGAACAGCAGCAGCGCGCACAGCAGCCGTCCTGACATTTTCATTCAACCGCCGCCTCCGTCTGTTCCTCATCGTCTGAAGCAGCAATCCCCAGCTGCTTGTCCAGCCATATCGAACGATAGACCGGCGTGCATGCGACAACGAAGAACGCGCCGCTCGCGATGATTTCTGGCACGGAAAGTCCGATCGCACGTCCGTCAAGAACCACCGGCACAACTGCCTTTGCCAAAAGCAGCGCGCCCACCCAGACGCACGCGAACACAATCGCCGCAAGGCTTATTTTCTTCGCCTTCATATCTCAGCACTCCTTGAACATCTGCACAAGATGCGCCATCTTGTGCCTGCATCCGCACTGGCGGATGAGCCTCAGAAAATCGGCGGCCGGCATCTCGATGTCGTTGCCGTTTGCCGTCTCATAGCCGTCGCGGTAGTCGCCCCAGCTGTCATCAAGGATGAGAGACTCCACCTCTCCGCCATCGCTGCAGTTGCAGCCGACCGCAGCCACGACATGGCCGATGGTCTTGCCGCCCTGCGCAAATGTGCCTGACAAGACTGCCGCCCCGCCATGGCGGATGCAGTCGGCGATGTCGGAGAGCGTCCTGTCTTCGCCCCATACGGCGGCCTTCTTCCCATGGCGCAGAAGTCCCGCGTGCTCGAGCCACGAGTTCGTGCCCATCTCGAGCAGCGGGTGCCACTCGTTCGGCGGGAAGCGCTGCGCCGGATCAAGCCGCTTCCATGCCGCCGCGACCGCCCCGTCGGACAAGATGTAGTTCATCAGCGCGTCCTCTGGCTGCGGATATTTTTCCGTTCCCAGGCTTTCGACCGGCCAGCATGCTGCGCTGAGCGCCGCGATCATCGCCGTCACAGTGCACGCGCCGGACGGCCGTATGGCATTGTTCCGCTGCGTGTAGTACGGCTTCCCGGCAGAATTGTTCGTTGTCATCTGTTTGCCTCCTGTGCGTCATAATAGCGCATAAAAATGGCGCGCCGGCTTTCCCGGTGCGCCTTGCGTTACGCTGCAAACTGCTCTATCCTGCGCTTGAGGCGCTCGGCGTGCTCCTGCCGCTCGCCGAGCAGCATTCCGAGCATTTCCGCTTGGATGCTGTCCGGCGCGTCCCTGTCCGTGCCGCGCAGCTTCTCCATGGAGCGCCGCACTTCCTCATGAGAGTTCAGATAGTCCTCCCACCGCTGTTTCGCCCGTTTGTAGAAGTACGCGGCGCCAGCCTCGTCCTTTTTCTCCTTCGCCTCATCCGCATAGTCCATCAGCATGGACGTGTCCTTCAGATCGTCCTTTTCCATGCACATCTTGTACCGCAGCATTTCCATTTCCGTCTCCTATTCTGTCAGCGACGCATACAGGCTGTCGATTGCCTCTCCGTCCAGTCCGACCGTTCCGATCATCGGCACGGGCAGCTCGATCTTTCCGCGCCCGAGCCGTTCCCGGATTTCAAGCAGCACCGATTCGTCCAGCTTGTCGCCGTCGATGATGCCGGCCGCCGAAATCACCGGATTTTTTGCAAGCCCTTCCGCCAGCTTCTCCGCATTGTTGAGCGCACGGCTGACCACGACCGCGGTCAAAATGCGCTTTCCTTCCCCTGGAATCTTTGTTATCACGTTTGATTCAATCCACGCCGCGACCTTCTGTTTCGCGTCTGCAATCAGCACCATTTCCTTCCTCCCGATGCAAAAGATGGCGGCGGAAACGCCTGTTCCCGCCGCCGTTTGTCATTCAGCCGTTGCAGATGCGGCCGTCGTGCCTGCCGCGGCGGGCTGCGCCGCAGGACAGATCTTGTCAAGCGGCATGACCAGCTTGCCTGGGACGAACGTTGCGTCCACATAGCACCTCATCTCGCGTTGCTTCGACTCAATCTTGCTGTCAAGGAACGCAAGGTTGTCCGTAACCTGCTGGTTCGTCACAGCCTGCGTCGCCGAAATGCGCGCCAGCTCCCGGTTCGTCTCGGCAAGCTTCCCGTCGAAGTGCTTGTAGAGTTCGAGCATCTTGCCGTCATTCCTCTGGTCGGAAAGCAGCATGTCCCGCTCCGACTGGAGCCTGGCGATCTCCTTCTCCTGCTCGAGCGAGAAGCGATCCACGAGCGTGTTCTCGCTGCACGTGCCTCCGCAGCTTGAGCGGACGGCAGCCTGTCCGCCCCCTGCTCCGGCAATCCCGAGAAGGCTCGCGATTCCGCCGATGTACCCGCCGACAACGCCCACGCGGTCGGCCGCATTGAATGTCACTCCCATAAAAGCAACCTCCTGTAGTTGTTTTTCCGCAACTGCGGATAGCAGGAAGGTACTGTCATGACGGTTGACCGGCACGGCAAGATTTTGCAAATGATGTCAAGATTTGAAAAAAAACGAAGAATTCAACGGCGACGGATCAATTCGATGCACTGCGCGATGAACACGTGCTTGTTGGAATAGCCGTTGCGAACCATCGCACGCCGGATGCGCGCGGAGACGCATGACTCCGTCACGTGGTCTGCATAGGCGCATTCTTTCTGCGACAAACCGTCCGCAAGCTGCTCCAGCGTGCGCAGCTCCGCGTCCGTCAGCGCCATCCTCGCCACAATCGGCGTGTGTCCTCTTGCCTGTATCATGTGGTTCCTCCAACAGGAACACTATACATCCGAATCATGCAGAACGGCTGCGCCAGAAAAAGAAAAAGCCCCGCAATGCTGCGGGGCCGCCTGTTACTGCTGTTCGGACGGCTCTGTTTTGTCCGCCCCGGAAGCATCTGCCGAAGCTGCGGATGCGTACAGATCCGGGTGCTCCCGTTTTGCGACGGCCTCCTGAACTTTCAGCATCCGCCGCAGGAGCGCTTCAGATTCTTCTGTCGCGTCTGCCGTCCTCATCACCGCCTTGTACAGGCGGACAATCATCACAATAGGCCAAATTATGATGAAAAATAGAATTACAATTGCAGCAACAATTGTAGCAAGGACAATGAAAAGGCCTCCGCCCATCACTCCTGCAGATGCTGCCGTCTGCAAAAACAACGTAGACATCTATTCAAACCTCCATACTATAAGTGCTTTGATTTTTTATTGCTATATTCCTCATCATCTGCTCATCAGCCTGTTCTCATGGATCCACGCCAGCACCTTGCCGAAGATGTGGAAATTTTCTGCAAGCTGCGGATCGTCCGCATCCAACGATTTCAGCAGTTCCGCCTTCTCAAGCTCGCTCGAGTGGACGGAATAAATCTGCACTTTCCGCGAGAAGCTGTCGAACTTCAGCAGCTTGCAGTACACGCTGCCGTTCCATGCGAACACATAGATGTCGTCGTCAAGCCCCTCCCTCTGCGTCCCGTCCAACAGGACGATATCTCCGCTGCTGATTCCGGCGCCGATCATGCTCATGCCGTGCACCGGGAACGCATACACCTTTGCCGTGCGCAGTGCGGGAACAAATCCCGTGATGTCAATGTAGCTTTCTATGGCATCTCCGTCCTCCCACTGCTGCCCCGGCCCGCATGATACGGACTGCCTCAGCAGCGGAATCTGCTGCGGCGCTTCTTGAAGCACTCCTTCCTGCCGAAACATCTCTCCTTCTCCTGTTAAAAGCCAATCAATATTTACACCCGCATTTTTATAATTAAAATAGTTCTCTGCATCAATAGTTGTTTTCAACTGACCATTTAAGTATCGTGCCAAATTACCATAAGTTATATTGAATTTCTGTGCAAATTCTTTTTTGTTGGCAACCATCTTTCTATCAATCATTTCATCACATAATCTTTCTAGCTGTGTCATGTTCGTTCCTTTTTTATCATAAAAAATATGATTTTTATGATAAATTATCGTAAAAAGTACTGTACAATCTTAGAAAAAAAGATATAATCGTAATTACTACGAGGTTGACAAGTTAGCTTTCATTGTTTCTTGGTAACAACGACAAGCTAACTTGTCAACTTAATAATCGGCAGGAAACTGCCGCAGCACAAGGAGAAATAAATGGAATTTGACAAGAGCAAGGTTTTCACCGCATTGAATGCGGATGAACTTCGTCCAGGAGCAGTGGGCTTCTGTGGGGATTCTGTTGAGGCGCTCAAAGCCAACAAGGAAGCAGGCGAATCGGTCTTTCTCAAAAAGGTTCTCGGAGAAGAGGAGGTATACAGATTCGGACTCCGCAATGGCCTCTTTTATGCATTGTTCTACCTGTCTCACTACCCGGATAAGGCTGGCAAGGCATCATGTATCGCAGAAGCACTCGGGATTGGCTCCAGCGCATTGCTGGAAGACTGGCCGGAGAGCGCCGTTGATAAGGCATACGAACGTATTGTATCCGGCAGGCAGGCGTAGCCATGACAGGGGCGGAAAAAGATGCCGTCCGGCAGAAGCTGGAGCAGTTCCTTGCCGGGCGCGTAAAGAAGAAGCCGCGGAACTTCAGCTTGAAGATCACGCGCGAACAGGGGCTGTACCTGCAGTACCGGCTGAAGCTTGCGGGGCGCAGCTGCGCGGACGTCGCCCGGGAGGTGGGATGCACGAGGCAGACTGTGACCTGCGTCCTGAACGGCAGCCGCAGCAGCCGCACGGTGGCGGCGGCGGTGGCGCGGGCGCTGGGGCACAGCAGCTGGAACAGCATGGTGCAGAGCCTGCGCGATGCAGGGATATGATGTCCTGTTTGGGAGGGGACAACTGCTATGGAAGAAATTTGGATTGACGGCAGGAGAGTTGCCGGACGCCCGCAGTACACTTTGGAAGAAAAGCTCGCGCGCGTCCGGAAGATGATTGCGTGCAAGCGCAACGACATCACATGGAATTTCTGGCTTGGAGCATACAGGTCGCTGCTCCAGTCTGAATGCAAATCATCTACAGGAGGAAAGAAGAGATGAAGATTAAAAACCTCAAGGACGTCGAGGAGGCGATCCGGAGCATTGCAATGATTGACGCGGAAATCGTGTCCATCGACAACACGGCAGCAAAAGCTATCGCAGCCGCAAAAGAAAAGGCCGCTGCGGATTCATCAGGGCTTGCTGAACGGCGGGAAAAGCTGCTTGCGACACTCAAGGAGTATTCGGATGGACACCGTTCGGAGCTGTATGACAGCGACAAAAAAAGCCGCGAGTTCATCAACGGAACCATCGGATATCGGCAGAATCCCGCCAAAGTGGAGGTTGGAGAAGACACGGCAGACCTGCTTATCAAAGCAGGATTCTCCAACTGCGTAAAAGTTAAAAAAGAGCCGGTGAAAGCTGCCTTGAAAAATTTCGACGCCGCCCAGCAGAAGAAATTCCACATCAGCTTGATCCCCGGCAAGGAAGTATTCTACTGCACAGCTACAGAAAAAACAATTCCCGACGGTGCAGCATAAAAGATGCCGGCCGATGCATTCTGGATGTCGGCATCGGTCGGCAGTTATGGAGGTGGTATGAACGAAATTGCAGCAGTCAGCACAGTTCCCGCTACGCAGGGCTTCCCCTTCGAACGGGAGATTATGGAATGGGACGTTGAGGCGGCGGTCGCCCGGATCCGGCCGAAGGTGGAGGCGTTCCACCGCGTGGCGGAGGATCTGGCAAAGGACCTGTACATCGCGCATGAGGCGCTTGCGCGCCGCGGGGGCGACCGCAGGAGCGAGGACGCGCCGGAATACACATGGTCGGACTTCTGCGCGGCCGTGGGCATCAGCCGCAAGACGGCCATGCTGTATATGCGCCTGTACGACCCGGCGGAAGACAGGGTCAGATCTCCTGAGGAGATCCAGGCGGCAAGGCCGCCCGCGCTGGCGGAAGATCCGGACAAATTCGAGCGGCTTGTTACGCACGCGGTGGAGACAGGCGAGCGCCTCTATAACGAAGGATGGAGCGACGCGCATGAACGCGAGTTCCGGCGCCGGGCGGAGAACAGGCACTTCGCAGAAATGGCGCGCAAGTGGGGCTCTCGGAAAATCAAGCTCAACTGGAGAGGACGCGACTACTTCTCGGAGGCAATGCAGAACGCCAGGCAGTACGCGCGGTTCTCCCTTGAGACGAAGGAGCAGACGCTCGCCCAGTTCGAGCTGTTCGAGCAGCTTGCCGCGTACCTGAAGTCGTTCGGCGACCCCGGAACGCGGCTTGCCGCCGCCTACAATATCGGACTGCGCGTCCGCGACGTTGTCAACGAGATGGCGAGTCGCACCGCAGAGATTGATAGCTGCAAACCGGAGGAGGCATGACGGAGGCGATCTTTCCACTGCCGCCTGACAAAAAGCATCCTGCGCGGTGCGCGGTCTACGACCGCTGGCGGCGCAGGAGCCCGCTGGAGACAAAGGAGCAGTCCTATGAGGAGATTGGGCGGGAGTTCGGCATCTCTGCATCGACCGTTAAGCGGTGGATAAAGCGGGTTGAGAGCGGAGCCTTCGCGGCTCCTGCCGGGAGGCAGGGGCGCAGCGTCTACGCATGGGATGCCGACGCGCTCAGCTTCTTCACCGGATTCTATCTTACGGCGCTGGCGAAGGTCGGCTGCTGCAC
>CAMWPF010000086.1 GCA_947176045.1 uncultured Treponema sp.
GTCCGACGCGGCGGACGCAGTCCGGCTGCTGCGGCGCCTCGGCGTGCGGAACATCGTGATGCTGACTGGAGACAATGAGGCTGCCGCGGAAAAGGCCGGACGGGAGCTGGGCATCAGCTCCGTATTTCCGCAGCTCCTTCCCGGCGACAAAGTGGAAAAGGTCGAATCGCTGCTGGCGGATCTTGAGGCGGACGGCGCAGGGCGCGGAACGCTCCTGTTCGCAGGCGACGGAATCAACGACGCGCCCGTCCTCGCCCGCGCGGACGTCGGAATCGCGATGGGCGGGCTTGGAGCGGACGCCGCAATCGAATCGGCGGACGTCGTCATCATGACCGACGAGCCGTCCAAAATCGCGGCCGCCGTGCAGGTTTCGCGCCGCACCATGCGCATCGTCAGGGAGAACATCGTCTTTTCGCTCGCCGTCAAGACCGGCATCATGGCGCTGGGCGCGCTCGGCATCGCGAACATCTGGACGGCCGTTTTCGGCGATGTCGGCGTTATGTTCCTCGCCATCCTCAACGCCATGCGGATGATGCTGCCGGAAAAGCGGGAGCCGCAGAACGCCGGCGGCGAAATTTCCATGACATAGTTTCAATTTTGCAGTATTTTGAACGAATGGAACACGTTTCGGACACAATGAGCGCTCCGCCGGGCGGAAGCCCGGCGGAGCTTCCGCAGGACTTCCTCGACTTCATCGCCCCCGGCTGCGACCGGCAGGACTTCATCATCCGCTGGCTTGCGGCGCGCGGCGTCAAGGCCGTCGTCATGCCGACGGAAGGGAAGAACCACATCTACGTCGTCTTCCCGCAGCGCTCCTACAGCCCGCTGTTCAGAATCAAGACCGTCCTCGCCCACTACGACCGTGCGGAAGGAAGCCCCGGCGCGAACGACAACAGCGCCGCCGTCTTCTGCATGATGCAGTGGGCGGTGCGCCTCTCCGCCGCCGCGTTTCCGCACAACATCCGCCTTTTCTTCACCGACGGGGAGGAGTCCGGCGGAAGTCCGTCCGAAGGCGGCGTCGCCAGCCAGGGCGCGTTCGCGCTCGCGTCAATCTTCCGGCGGCTCAACATCCTCGACGAAGACGTCTTCGCCTTCGACTGCATGGGGCGCGGAACCGTCCCCGTGCTCAGCCGGACGGCGCTGCCCCGGAACGTGGCGCGCGCGTTCCGGGAGAAATTCACGCAGCTGGAGCAGCGCACGGAGCGGCTCCTGCAAAGCGCCGCGGGCGGCACGTGGATTTCGGTTCCAGTCTCCTACAGCGACAACGCCGGATTCCTCGCCCGCGGCATTCCCGCCGTCGCAATCACGATGCTTCCGCAGGAAGAGGCGACCCGCTACCTGCTCGCGCTCTCCCAAAACCGCGCGCTGGAGCAGTTCGTCACGAACAAGGCCGTTCCCTCCGGCTCAACCCGCGCCGATTTGGAAGCGCAGCTTCCAGAAACATGGCGGCTGCTCCACACGGGCGGAGACGGCGCCGCATCCCTCACGCCGGAAAGCTTCCGCGTCACGGCGGCGATTCTGAACCAGCTCGCCCTGTCGAAGTCCATGGCGGAATGAGCCGCGCGACGAAGGCCGAGCCTTGACAAATTCACTGGAATCAGCAAGGATAACATACTTTTTTTTGCAAAACCTTATTTTTACGGAGCGGATGTTTATGAAGAAAGCAATCTTAGCGCTGTTTTTTGCGGCCTGCGCAGGCGCAGCGTCCGCCGCGTCGAGCGACCTCAGCTTCACGATAACCCTTCAAAATATGTATGAAAACTACACCATAGACGGGCTCAAATACCGGCGGAACACTGTCGAAGGAATCGCGTTCTCGTTCAGCAACTACAATTTTTTGGACAGCGGCGACCATTTCGGATTCTTTGAGTCCGTCAAATTCGTCTTCGCAGGAAGGATCGGCATCGACGCGATGGCCGGACCGGCATTTGCTGTCAGTCCGTCAGAAAGCTTCCGGATCCAGATCGGTCCGGGATTCCACATCGCGTATTCGGAAGACAGCTTCTTCATCGGCGAAGACAGAGATTCCAACGAAGCGAAATTGAACCTCGGCCTCGGAGTGGACGTCCAGATGAAATTCACGGCGAACCGGCGCTGCTCCCCGCTGCTCGGATTCCTGTTCCAGTGGGATCCGTACTGCCATCAGGAAAAAATCTCGTCGGGAACTGCGACCGTCACTCCGTTCTCGCAGTACAACCGGTTCGTCTTCTTCCCGTACTTCAGCTTCTGCGTCAACTTCTGACAGTTCCGGCATTCCGCACGGCACTACAGCGGGCGGAAGTCCGAGGCGGGATGCTTGCAGATTGGACAGATGAAGTCCGGCGGCAGCACGTCGCCTTCGTAAATGTAGCCGCAGATGACGCAGATGAATCCCTTCTTCTGCGCCGGAGCAGCCGCCGGCTTGATATGCTCATGATAGAACGAATATGTCGCCGACGGCCTCCCGGAAAGCACGGCTCCGTCCGTCACTTCCGCAATGAACAGCGTGTGCGTCCCCACATCGACGGTCTCCACGATTCTTGCAGAAATATAGCCGTTGCATTCCTGCGTCAAGTACGCCAGCCCGTTCGCGGAGCGCGCGAAGGAAATGGCGGCGAACTTGTCCGCATCCCTTCCGCTCTGGAATCCGAAATTTTTGAATGTCGAAAACTGCGATGCCTCATCCAGAACCGACACGTTGAATTCCTTCGTTTCCAGCATCATGTCATGCGTGCAGTTCTGCTTGTTGACGGCGACGGCAATCCGGTTCGGCGCGGCGGTAACCTGCATGACGGTGTTGACGACGCAGCCGTTGTCCCTTCCGCCCGTGCGCGCCGTCAAGATAAAAAGCCCGCAGCTGATTTTTTCCATCACCTTCATGTCCATGCGGCTCCTCCCTTCCCGGCAGCTCGTCCGGGCAGCACCAATTTTTTGAATATGGAACGCTACTGCGCCGACGTCGTGCTTGTCACATAGCTGGACGTCTGCGAGAACGTGTCGATTTTCGCAATCTTCGCGCGCCAGTATTCCGCCTCGCTTTTTGTCGTATACGGTCCGACGCGCACGCGGTAGAACAGCTGGTCCTTGCTGTCAGTGTACGTGAACACGTCGGCGGCAATCTTGTTCTCGTCCAAAACGGCGCGGGCGTTGTCCGCGTTCTTCCGGCTGGTGAGGGACGACACCTGCACCCAGTACTGCGTCTTTTCCGCCCTTGCTGCGGGAACGGACGCCGCGCCGGAGGAAGCCTTTTTGACAGGCGCCTGAGCGGTACGGACTGTGGCGGCGGGAGCCGCTTTTTCAGAACGCGCCGCAGATTTCTGCGCGGCTGCCGGCGGTTCAGTCCGCGCCGGCGCAGGAGAGGCGGACGTCCGCGCGCCCGAAGCGGCAACGGAAGCGGATGCGACCTCCGCACCGGAAATTCCAATGTTCAAGTCGATCGTCGTCGCGGCGGGAGCGGACGGCTCCCGATAGCCAGACGGACGGGCGGACATATCGTAAATTGTCGCGCTGCCTGCGATAACCGTCATTTCGTCAACCGTCGTCGCAGACGGCACCGCGCCGCCCTCCCGGCTTCCGGATGCAACTGAAGCCGCATTGTCCGGCGGAACATCAAGTCCGCCGCCCGAACCGTCAATTCCAGAATTCTGATTGAAATCGTCAGAAGGAGGAACGACGGTGGAAGGAAGCGCCGGAGCGGCCGTCGACGGCGCAAGGGAAATCCAGCCGTTGGAAGAAACGGTTCCGTTCCGGGAATCGCGGCTTGCGATCGACCGGGCCGGCTGTGATGCAGGGGAATACAAAATCAACGCGGCGCCCAAGACGACAAGAAGGAAAACGCCGACGGCTGCAATAATCCACAAAGTTCGTTTCTGTTCCATAGTTTGCAATCCTCTTTTCCGGATAAAACCGGATTCATATTTAGTATCGGAACCAGAGGAATTTTATTTAGAAAATTCTGCGCGCAGGATGTGGACGCTGCGGCGCTTGCGTCCGCGCTCGTCTTTCTGTACTATTCTGCCATGGGCATTGTATTTTCTTGGACGGATGTGCCGGAGCGTGCGGACGCGGCGGATGTTTCCAGCGCGTACAGCCTCCTGCGCACGCCGGAGCGGGACATCGCGGGGCGCAGGAACGTTCCGCCGCACCTTTTTATCGAAGGCGACAACTATCCCGTCCTGCGGCTGCTCTCCCTGCGGCAGGAGCTGGCAGGGCAGGTCAGGCTCATCTACATCGACCCGCCGTACAACACCGGCAAGAAGTCGTTCGCCTATGACGACGCGCGCTTCCGTATTCCGGGAACAGGCGCGGACGCCGACCGGCACAGCGCGTGGCTTTCCTTCATGGCGCGGCGCCTCGCCGCGGCGCGGGAGCTGCTCCGCGAGGACGGCTGCATCTTCATCGCCATCGGACGGGAGGAGCTGTACCACCTCAAACTGCTCTGCGACCAGATCTTCGGAGAGGCGAATTTCGTGAACGACTTCATGTGGCTCCATGGAAAGGGAAAGAAGGACCGCTGGAGCCGCACGATGCAGCAGTCGAATTTGTGCTACGCGAAGCGGAAGAAATTCCTGAAGCCGTTCTCCGACTGGGAGGAGGCGGACTGGGCGCGCACGAATCCCGACGGCGACGCGCGCGGCCCGTGGTTTTCAGGCAGCATTTCTTTCGACGAGGCGCGCTCCAATCCGGCGCACCGCAACTTCTACGAAGCCGTGTCTCCGTCGGGCGTGCAGTGGCGGCGGCAGTGGCTTGTTCCGCGCGAGGAATTTGACGCGCTCGCCGCCGACGGAAAAATCTACTGGGGCGCGGCGCCTGCATACGACGGCGTCCCCCGGCGGAAAATATTCAACGGCGAACGGACGAAAATCATTCCGAAAAACATCATCGGCGGCGCCGGAACGACGCGGAGTGCGCAGCGGCACCTCGACGCCCTGCTCGGCGGAAGAAGCGCCTTCGACAATCCCAAGCCGGCCGCCCTCGTCCGCCGCCTGCTGGAAATGACCGGCGCGGAGGACGACGCGCTCGTCCTCGACTTCTTCGCCGGAAGCGGCACGACGCTCGAAGCCGTCTCGCAGATGAACCGCGCGGACGGAGGAACGCGCCGCTGCATCCTCGTTCAGCAGCCGGAGCCGGTATCCGGCGGAACGTCCGGCGCAGCGACCATCGCAGACATCTGCCGCGAACGCTGCCGCCGCGTCCTTGAGGCAGACGGCGCGCCGCTCGAATGCGCCGCCTTGCAGGAGCGGCAGTAAAACGTCCGCAGGACGCCCGGCCCGCCTCCGTTCTCCCCGTCCTGCCTCCTTCCCTTCTAAAAAAGTACAGCAAATGCGAAATAGTACGCCGTTTGCTTGCATTTAAATTGATAATCATATATAGTGGAAAAACTGCTTCTTTATTTGGAAAGTTGAGTTATGCGGAGCCCCCGATCCGCTTGGCGTACCGTACCGCGCCTTCAAAAACGCCGGATGCAGGCAGAACATTACGGCGGCAGCGCTTGCCCGCCGTACAACCTTTATCACGCCGCGCCGGATGGATTTTGAAAAATCTGGGAACGGCGCAATCAGGAAGAACATGGATTCACAGACAGAAGAAAAAGCCGCTGACGAAGCAATCAGCGCAGGAACACTCCAGAACGAAGCGGTTCTGGACGAGGAAAAGCAGGACGACGCGGACATTTCGTTCGCGGACTTGGGCTTGGATGAGGCGACGCTCGCGGCGGTCGCGCGGAAGGGATTTGTTACGCCTTCTCCGATCCAAGTCCTCGCCATTCCGCGGCTGCTCGGCGGCGAATCGAACATCATCGCGCGCGCGCGGACAGGAACGGGAAAGACGGCGGCGTTCGGGCTTCCGCTCATTCAAAAGCTCCGCGAGGAGACCGGCAGCGTCCGCGCCTTGATTCTGGAGCCGACCCGCGAGCTGGCAATACAGACCTGCACGGAACTGCAGTCCTTCACGGAAGGGCGCTGCCCGCGCACGTGCGTCGTCTACGGCGGCGCGTCATACACCACGCAGATCCGCGACTTGCGCCGCGGCTCGGAAATCGTCGTCGGAACGCCGGGACGCATCCAGGATCACTTGGAGCGCGGCACGCTCGACATCAGCAAGATCGAATACTTCATCCTTGACGAGGGCGACGAAATGCTCGACATGGGCTTCATCGAGGACATCGAGGACATCTTCCAGCAGGCGAACCCGGACAGCCGGATCCTCCTGTTCAGCGCGACCATGCCCGCCCCAATCCTGCGGATTGCCGGGCAGTTCATGGGCGACTACGAGATCGTCGAAGAGGAAGGCGCCATCGACGAGCCGCTGCTCATCGACCAGAAATTCTGGGTGCTCAAGGAAAGCGAAAAAATCGACGCGCTCGTCCGCCTCATCGACATTTCCGACGACTTCTACGGCATCGTCTTCACGCAGACGAAGAGCGACGCCGACCACGTTTCGCGCGCGCTTGACGAAAAAGGCTATGAAGTCGCGGCGCTCCACGGCGACATCGCCCAGTCGCAGCGGGAAAAAATCATCGCGCGCTTCCGCAGCAAGAAGACGCGCGTCGTTGTCGAGACGGACTTCG